>JAJDBZ010000419.1 GCA_029261095.1 Candidatus Omnitrophota bacterium
ATCTTTCTGGACGAAATTGGCGATATTCCCATGGCAGCTCAAACAAACCTCCTGCGTGTGCTCCAAGAAGGTGAAGTGACGCGAGTGGGGGAATCGAAACCTCGCAAGGTTGATGTCCGTGTGATCGCGGCCACTAACAAAAACTTGGAGAGCGAGGTCGGAAACGGAAACTTTAGATCGGATCTCTTATATCGAATACGGGTGGCGAGAATCATGCTGCCCCCATTGCGAAATCGTCGCGAAGATATCCCTCTTCTCGCGAAGAGGTTCATGGAAAGGTGTCGGGTTATGACCGGCAATGAGGTCAGCGATATCAGTCAAGAAGCCCTTTTGGCGCTCCACGCATACGATTGGCCCGGAAATGTCCGAGAACTCAATAGCGCCATTGAGTTCGCCACCATGCGGTGTAAGGGGTCAACTCTTCCAGAGCAACTTCTTCCGCCCGAAATATTGAATCAATCAACCTCAATACGAGTCCCACTTCCAACAAATGGGGGTGAACAAGAACGAATTATGAGTGCCCTGGATCGGTCGGGTGGAAATCGAACTGCCGCTGCCCGCCTCCTCGGGATGAGTCGGGCCACATTTTATCGGCGACTCCAGGAATTCGGGATATCCCGTGGTCAATCGGACTGACCGAAGGGTTCATTAAGGGATCTCATGCCGCGAACACTGTCTCATGATTGTCTCCCGTGAGACGGTGGTGAGACATATGGATGTGTCTCATTGAGGCAAACTCCCATCCTCACAAACGAATGAACCCTCCAACTCGATGGGCAAGTTCATCAAGATACTTTGAACATAGGTTAAGAAATCCACCGCGCAACTCGGTGGACCCACATTGGGTAGGGTCATCGGCAATATTGGTACGAAGACTGCATCCCGTAAGACTGCATTTGGATAAGAGAATGGGTTGGGAAAGAGAATTCAGATACAGTCTGTTTCCCCATGATTTGTGTAGGAACATCGACAGTGAGACGATGTCCTAATGGTTCGGTGGATATTCGAATTGTGTATTGACCCAGCCTCGATCGAGTCCGATTTTGGAGAATTTCAATCAACGGGAAGGCAGAGGTCAATGAAAATGGAATTAGAGAGAGAGACCCTGAGTGTTCTAATAGCGGACGATGACCCTGAAGATCGAGACCTCTATCGAACGATGCTCATGGCGGGAGAAGAGAATCAGTATTCGATTATCGAGGTGGATAACAGCATCGAGGCAGAAAAGGTACTCGAATCGACAGTTCCCGATTGTGTTCTATTGGATTACCGAATCCCGCCTACCACCGGACTTGAACTCCTGGTCAGGTTGAAACAAAGGAAATTGAATTCATTTCCGATTGTGATGATTACAGGACAGGGATCCGAGGAAACCGCGGTGTTGGCGATGAAGCACGGCGTCCAAGACTATCTGATAAAAGATCATTTGACCGAGATCCAATTGGGGCGAGCCATCACGAACGCCACAAATGTTTTCCGCTTGAACGAGACGGTCAAGGCACAGGGAGAGGTGCTACTCGAAATCGAGAGGGAAAGAGTCATGATGGAAAGCGTTGGAGCGGCGTGTCACCATCTCAGCCAACCCATGACTACAATATTGGCGAATCTTGGTTTATTGCTGGATTCGGAATCTATTAGGGATCCGCGAGACATCAAAAGTATTCGAAGCAGTTATGATGCGGCGGAGAGAATGACTGCCATCATCCACAAACTTCAGGAGATTCGAAAGTACCGCACGATTCCGTATACTGAGGGTTCGAATATCCTGGATATAGAGAAACCGTCGATGAGTGGATGATTTGAGGTGTGCCTCGCAAAAAATCATTCGGATGGAGATTTCGGTTTAAATCTCCTCGTGTTGGAAATGAAAACTCCGGAGCCGTAGGTCATAGGTTCGAATCCAATCGCGCGTACCAGTCATGCCCTTGGACGCATTTGACTCATAAAACCTGACCAAGCCATCTTCAACACGACAATTGAACCCGAGCAACCGCTTTGATGACCGCTTTGATTAAACTGACCGAGAAAACCCTTCAAAGTTCCATCGATGAGTGGGGCTACCTGCTTCCGCAAGGAGTCCCTCAGCTTCTCCGTTTCAACATTGATAGACCCCTTGTCCATAACCAAACTTTCAAATAGCTGAGGATCCGCTCAAATTCTAAAGAAGACAGCAAGATCGATCTCAGGAGTTTATTCACAATACCCTCAACGAGTGGAGGTGGATTTCATGTCGCCTACTTGGAGCGGAATAGGATTTCAGGTTGCACACTCAATTCGATCACCAGCCAAGTCCCTTTCCAAATCCGGCATTAGGATAGATTATCAGGTGATACACTGGTGAAGCAGATAGGACTTGCTCTGTAAGCCTCGTAGAATAGGGACGAGGAACGCGGTTAATACTGATAGACAACAGCCAGGTGATTCCAATGCTTGAAGAAACCATCGTCATAGTCGGCTTGGCCCGCACTCCCATGGGCGGATTACTCGGTGAGATCTCAACCGTGCCTGCACCTGTACTTGGCGGTATCGCGATCAAGGGTGCGCTCGACTCCGCGGGCCTCGATGGGGAGTGCGTTGATGAAACGATCATGGGATGCGTTCTGCCGGCGGGACAGGGACAAGCACCCGCCCGACAGGCAAGCAAGGTGGCTGGCATTCCCTACTCTGCGGGAGCGGTCACCCTCAACAAGATGTGCGGATCCGGTATGAAGGCGATGATGCTGGCGCACGACAGCATTATCGCAGGTTCCAATGACATCGTAGTGGCGGGCGGGATGGAGAGTATGTCGTTAGCACCTCATCTATTGCCCAGCGGCCGCACGGGCACGAAATACGGCCACGGGCGGATTCTAGACCATATGGCCTTGGATGGGCTGACCGATGCCTTCGATGGCGGGACCATGGGCGAATTCGCCGAGCTTTGTGCCGAGGAATACCAGTTCACGCGCGAGGCACAGGATGCCTATGCCACTGAATCGCTCGAACGCGCCCAGCGGGCAATAGAACAAGGGGACTTTGAGGACGAGATAGTCCCGGTGATGGTGAAGTCACACGAAGGGGAAATCGAGATAAGGGTTGACGAACAACCCCTTAAAGCACGACCAGAGAGAATCCCAACCCTTAAGCCAGCCTTCAAAAAAAATGGCACGGTGACGGCCGCCAACTCCAGTTCTATTTCTGACGGCGCTGCAGCTGTGGTGATGATGAAAACCTCCGAAGCCGAAAAACGCGGCCTGCGCCCGATCGCAATTATAAGGGCGCAAGCCACCCACGCTCAGGAACCCCGATGGTTTACGACGGCCCCGGTGGACGCGATTGACAAAGTGATGGCAAAGGCCGGTTGGTCAATGGGAGATGTGGATCTTTTCGAAATCAACGAAGCCTTTGCGGTGGTCCCAATGGCGGCCATAAAGAGTCTGGGCCTGGACCCCGCCAAAGTGAATGTGAATGGCGGAGCGTGTGCGCTCGGCCACCCCATCGGCGCCTCGGGTGCGCGCATTTGCGTAACACTCCTCCAAGCTCTACAAAAACGCGGCCTCACAAAAGGGATTGCCAGCCTCTGCATCGGTGGCGGTGAGGCGACCGCAATCGCTCTTGAAATTCTTGGATAAAGGGACCGGTCTTACATGCCAATAAGTGAAGAACAACGCATGGTGCGGGACATGGCCCGCACCTTCGCTCGTAACCGCATTGTTCCCAATGCCCATAAATGGGAAGACGCGGGCCAGATCCCAGCCGATTTATTGAAAGAAATGGGCGACCTGGGTCTGATGGGTATGACCGTACCGGAAGAGTGGGGCGGCGCACAAACGGATTGTGTCTCCTATGCACTGGCATTGATGGAGATCGCAGCCGGTGACGGCGGTCTCTCCACTTTGATGAGTGTCAACAACGCGCCGGTTTGCGCGGCTCTGCTCCACGAAGGGTCGAAGGCCCAAAAGGAAAAGTATCTCAAGCCGCTGGCTCGCGGTGAGACGATCGGCGCATTCTGCCTGTCCGAGCCGCAGGCTGGGTCCGACGCCTCGATGTTGAAAACCCATGCCCAACGCACCAGCGAGGGATGGGTCTTGAACGGGACCAAGCAATTCATCACATCCGGAAAGGTTGCTGGAGTCGCAATCGTTTTTGCGGTGACCGATGCCAGTGCCGGCAAACACGGAATATCAGCCTTTTTGGTCTCAACCGACACTCCGGGTTACATCGTGGCAAGCCTTGAGAAGAAACTCGGACAAAGGTCTTCCGACACCTGCCAAATCGTGTTTAGGGATATGGCAATCTCTCAAGACTGTCTTCTGGGCGAAGAAGGCGCTGGTTATAAGATTGCGCTTTCCAATCTTGAGACCGGCCGTATCGGCATCGCCGCGCAATCGGTTGGCATGGCTCGAGCGGCTTTTGAGTATGCGCTTGCTTACGCCCAAGAGCGTGTAACTTTCGGCAAGCGAATCATCGACCATCAAGCAGTCGGGTTTCGTCTTGCCGACATGGCCACTTCCTTGGAGGCAGCCGAACTCATGGTCCTCAACGCCGCGGCCAGAAAGGACGCAGGCGAACCTTGTCTGAAGGAAGCCTGCATGGCAAAGCTTTTCTGCAGCGAAATGGCGGAGGATGTTTGTTCGGCCGCAATCCAGACACTGGGTGGGTACGGATATTCGAGCGAATATCCTGTCGAGAAAATTTATCGCGATGTGCGGGTTTGCCAGATATATGAGGGAACATCCGATATCCTGCGCATCGTGATCAGTCGCGAAATCGACCAATAGTTGCGCAAGTCAGGGGCGCTGCCTTTGCTAAATTGCTTACGAACTGGAATATCAAGGATCGATTCGGAGCAATCTATTAACAAGACTCAACCGCGGTGACCGAGCGTTCCGCCCAAACTCTTAAACATAATCGGTAGAAGCGAGATTCTTCGATCAAAGGAGAAAACGAACATGCCATTGAGAATTCCTTTTTCACAGTACGTGGTGGAAGCGCAATATAACTGGTCCTTGGCGATCCTGGTTGTATTGGGATTTATAGCCGTTGCCCACGGACAATCACGCAAGCCGTTGGACCTAAGCGGAGCGGTGGTCGTAACGAGACCGGGTGACTTGTCGAACGCCGAGAGTTCAGCCGCAGTTGTCCTCATTGAAGAAATCGAAAAGCGAACCGGCATCCGACTTGAAACCTCGACCGAATGGCCAGAGGGTCAACCCGTCATTGCGATCACCTCTCGTACGGAGGTCCCCGCCTGGGGGCAAGAGATCCCCTGTCGCGAAGGCGGAGATCTCCCCGAAAAACAGACCGATGGGTTTCGACTCTATGTGGACCTGAAGAAACCCTCATCACCGGTAGTCTGGGTTTTTGGCGCCGATCCAAGGGGAACATTGTACGGTGTCGGCACCTTGCTGCGGAAATTGAACTGGGGAGCGGGCGAGATCCTGCTTTCAGGTGAGTATGACGTTGCGACATCACCCGCCTACCCCATCCGAGGCCACCAACTCGGTTTTCGTCCGCAGGCCAATTCATGGGACGCTTGGACAGTGGATCAGTTCGATCAGTACATCCGGGAATTGACATTCTTTGGCGCTAACAGCGTCGAGAATATTCCATTTCACGATGAACGCGATGAGCCCCTGATGATAGTCCCGCGGAGGGAAATGAATCGGAAGATGAGCGAAATCTGCGATCGTTACGGTCTGGATTACTGGGTTTGGACACCAGCCGACTATGACCTTGGCGACCCCGAGGCTCGTGCGGAAGCCCTCGATAAACATGAGGAACTCTATCGTGACTGCAAAGAACTCACTGGTGTGTTCTTTCCCGGCGGGGATCCGGGAGACAATCCGGCCAAATCGGTTATCCCCTTTCTGGAAGATATCGCTAAACGCCTGCTTCCGATTCATCCCGATGCACGTGTCTGGCTCTCCCTTCAGCATTTCAATCGGAAAGAGATTAAGTGGATCATAGAGTACCTGGAGACGGAATCGCCGGATTGGCTGGGAGGGTTAATCGCCGGTCCTTCCGCACCCCCGATCCCAAGCGTCCGGAAGATACTTCCCAAGAAGTACCAATACCGTTTATACCCCGATATCACTCACAACAAGATATGCCAGTATCCAGTTCCCTGGTGGGATCAAGCCTATGCGCTGACCCTGGGGCGAGAGTCCATCAACCCTAGGCCTGCACACTATGCTTACATCCACAACTGGTTCGCACCATATAGCGACGGGTTTATCTCCTATTCGGATGGAGTCCATGACGATGTCAACAAAGCGGTCTGGAGTGCTTTGGGGTGGAATCCGGAATCCCAGGTGCGCGACATACTTGTGGAGTACTCTCGAGTTTTTTTCGATCCCAAAGTAGCGGAGGGGTCCGCCGATGGACTCCTTTCGCTTGAGAAGAACTGGCGCGGGTCCCTAATGGACAATGGCGCGGTTGAAGGCGCACTGTTGTATTGGCAGCAGTTGGAGAGAAAAGCGCCGAAACTGGAATCAAACTGGCGTTGGCAGATGTGTTTGGTCCGTGCATATTACGACGCCTACATCCGGCACCGCCTGATCAATGAAACCGAACTTGAGCGGGTAGCCAACTCCATTCTCGCCAAATGTGAAAGCCTCGGAGCCGAGTCAGCCATGGCCGAAGCATTGGGGGTCTTGAACCAGGCGGTGGAAGAACCGGTCAGCGCCGACCTGCAACGAAGGATCTACGACCTCTGTGAAAAACTGTTCCAATCTTGTGGACTGCAAACCAGTGTGCCCATGTACCATGCAAGCGGTGCGGAACGCGGCGCGTTCCTCGACTTTGTCGACTACCCGTTGAATAACCGCTGGTGGCTCGAAGATGAGTTCAAGAAGATTGCCGGTTTCGCTACTGAGGAAGAGAAATGTGAGCGACTCAACGAGATCGCTGCCTGGGAGAGCCCCCCATTGGGCAGTTACTATGACGACGTGGGCAATACAGCGAAATCCCCACGTGTGAAGCGCAGCGAATTTGTATTCACCGAACCCGGAGAGGAATTCCGCCCGGAGCCCACACTCTGGTGGTGGGACGATGGGATGAGCCGAGCCCGCCTTTCCTGGCAGACCAGCATGAATTATCCAGAAGCCGTGGTCTATGATGGGGTAGATCCGGATGGAAGTTACACAGTGCGGTGCGGTGGATACGGCAAGTTCCTATTGCGAATTGACGGGGAGTTAATAGGTGACGCGGCTGAGCAAGTGGAAATGGGTGGAGTTGTGAACTTCCCCGTACCGGCCAAACATCTTGAAGACCGCAAACTGGTTTTGACTTGGGACACACCCACTGACGAAGGGCATCTGAACTGGCGTCAGCATTCGCGGCTCTCGGAGGTCTGGTTGCTCAAGGAATAGGACAACCGTTTGGCGCCCTTGGACATGACACCACGAGCGGGGTTTAGGTGAGGTTCAATGGACCTTCGCCGCAGTAGTCTGGATTGCCGAAAGTCTCAATTCGATGACCAAAGCCATGAGCCAGCGAAAGGAGGAAACGGTTGTGTGGAACATGATCATACTTCTTGTGGCGGCCCATCGCGAAATCGAGGCCGCCGCCCACTAGGATGAAGGGGATATCGTCGAGGGAGTGGGAGTTGCCCTTGCCGAGTTCGTTGGTCCAGATCAGGAGAGTGTTGTCTAACAACGATCCCTCTCCGCCAGGTTCAGGAGTTTCAGCCAGGCGTTTCGCAAGGTACGCCAGTTGTTCGCAATACCATTTATTGATAAGGGTAATGTGCTCTTGCGCCACCTCGTCTTCATCGGGTTTATGGGAAATAGCGTGGTGACCTTCCTCGATGCCCAACCATCGCATCTTTGCCCCGCCCACCGATCGGGTGAACTGAAAGGTGGCGGTGCGGGCGAAATCTGCGGCAAAACTGTTGACCATCAGATCGATCTGCATTCTGCTGATCTCAGGCATCCTGTCATTCGTATTGTCAACATCAGGGTCCAGTTTGGGTACAGCATGCTCCAGTTCTCGCTGAGAGTTGGCTTCCAAATCACGTTCCATATTGCGGACGAATTCGGTGTGCTCCTCTAGGATCTGGCGGTCTTCCGCCGGAACGGCGTTGCGCAATACACGGAGTTCTTGGGTGAGGTCATCAAGGACACTCTTAAGGGACTCTTGGTCTTCCACGCGCCCGTAGAGTTTCTTGAACATCCGGTATGGATCGCTGATGGGGGCGAGGGGTCGGTTCGGCCCGGTGTAAGACATTCGAGTCCAGGTATCTGCACGGTTGGGGACCAACACACCGAATTCAAGCGAACCAAAGCGGGTGTGGGTGGTGGGGCTTGCCTGGAGGTAGTTTGTGATCTCCTGATCGATGGAGAGGCCGCTGGACCAACCCGCAGGGGTGTGCCCTCCGCCTTGGACATTGCCGGGAAACAGTTCGATGCCAGTGAGCAAGCAACCCATACCTCTCATGTGGCTATCGCCGTCGCCGCGAATCTTATCGCACACACCTTGCAGAATCAGGCTCTGATCCCGGAACGGCTCCAAAGGCTTCAAACTCTCCGGCAGAACGAAGTCCTTCCCTCCGTCATCTGTCGGCCAGAAACTAGGTTTCGAAACGCCATTGGGGCTGAACATGATGACCATACGTTTCTTGCGTTGGTTCGCTTGTGCGCTGCAAAGACTGGGGAGGCCGGAGAGGAAAGGAAGCGCGGCGGTAGATAATTGAAGACTCCGTACGAACTCTCGTCTTGTCTGTAGGGTATTCATGTTTTCTATCTCCCTCTTCCGTTCGTTTTTCGACAGTCACACAGTTTAAAAAATCCCAATAAATTCCTCGTATGATGCTGGTTTCTGTGTCGGCAACTCCACAGGAATCCTCTTCTGGCAGCAACAACACTTTCAGATTGGTCGGCACCATGAGCGCCTCGCTTGGCCAGAGCGGAGTTGATCGCTATTTCGGTTGCCACTCGGCGTAGATTGAGTTTGCTGTCCGTGAATGACTTTGTCAAACTCTCCGACATTTCGACGCCGTAGGCATTGATCGGTTGTTTCACCATATAGTGATGCAATTGGACAGCAAAGGCCTGGTGAGTTTCCTGGTGTTCCACCAGGAATTCGGCGAGGTCTCGCGCGCCTGCAAACTCAGCGGAGCTTCCATCGGGAAGCAAATAAGCTCCGGTGGAATCGATTGGTTTTCCAATTTCATTGTCGCGAACACGACCCACGGCATCGAATTTTTCGAGAGTGAACCCGAGCGGGTTGATCAGACTATGACACGACTGGCAAGCGATGGCTTCGGTCTGAAGTGCCACACGTTCCCGAGTCAGGAGGTCAGGACGCAGTTCCGGTGGCTCCGGGGTCACGGCTTCGGGGGGAGGACGAAGTCCACGACCCAATACGTTACGTGCGAGAAAAACGCCGCGATGGATGGGAGAGGTTGTATCGTCATACGCAAACTTCGCCATGATATAGGGGTGGGTCAGTACGCCCGCTCTTTCCGACTCGTCCGTTGTAAGGCGTTTGAAGGAGTCATCCGAGGGGGGGACCAAACCCAGGAATTCTCCTAACCGTTTGTTCACATAGAGTTCACGGGAAAGCACGAGGTCATGAAAACTGGAGTTTTTGTCTGCAATGATCTCTTCTAAGAAGAGGTCTAGCGAGGTCCGCATGTCCGAGGCAAGCTGCGTATTAAAACCGGGGAACAAATCGGTCCGTTTGCTCAGCTCGGATGTCTCATCGACTTTCAGCCATTGGTGTAAGAAATCGCGCAACTTCGCACGACCACGGTAGTCATCCAACATTCTTTCGGCTTCAGCTGCAATCTGATCACGCTCGTTGAGTTCATCGGCCGCCGCTTTTTCCAGCAGGCGTTTATCCGGCAGGGAATCCCACAACGCAAACGACAAGGCGGAAGCGATGGCGTAATCATCTGATATCGGATCGATGAGGTCCGTGTAGAGAAAGCGGGGCGATTTAAACGTGAGCAGAGCCACTCGCTTGACAGCCGCTTCGAGATCAGGCGCACGGGCGAATTGGCGATCGATGTAAAACTTCTTCTGACCAGCGGACAGGGGAGCGCGAAAGGCTTGCGCAGTCAGATCATTGCAGAACCGGCGTACCTTGAACGGGTAGTCATCATCCACTTTCTTCGCATGGGCCAGTTCCTCTAAGTTTTCCGTGACATAGTCAGCCATTTCAATGGCCGCCTCAGTCGCAGCCTCATCCCAAGCTTTGGAAACTGAAGCGCCTCGTTCATAGCCGTCGCTTCGGTCATCGGGAGGGAGCGTTGTGTTCAGGACAAAGACCTTGGGCCAACGTGAGGAGACAAGTCGGTTTTGTGGAATCAGTTCAGTGGGTCGTTTTGGGAGATTCCAATGAAGCTCCAGAAATCCATCCAAGCCACGTTTCTCGCCCTTGAATTTATTCTCGACCCCTTGAATCCTAGAACTGAACTCCAGAATGACGGGATACGGCCGACCACCGATCAGTTGAAGGGTGTTACTGAAATCTGTATCGGTTCCTGATCTGACCCAAGCGTCCACAAGTGGGATTTTCGAATCGTTAACCCAAAGGCGTGCCGCGTGATCCGTGCGAACAGTAAAGCGATACAGACCAGTTTCAGGAGCATGGAGTGACCCAGTCCATCGAGCCGAGAAACCGGTGGCATCCATGACCTCGGTGAGGGCGACATCGTCGGAAAATTTGAAACGAATCTCAGGGTCGATTCGCTGAACCTGAGGCTCGCCTTTGGGTTTACCGGCCTTGAAGTATTTACCTTGGAGGCCTTCTTTTTCTTCTCCCTTGGCCGGGGGTCGAAAGTGACCAATGAGATCTGCAGTTGTGTTCTGGAATTGTCGGGCTGTCATTCGCGAGAGAACAGGCCGAAGCGGATTGTTACGAGCCTGAGCAGCGGGAGAGTAAAAGGCGTCGAAAATGTAGCGAGCCACATTTTCGGCATCTTCGCCAGTGCACTCGTCTGGGTCATCCTCTGGCATCCAGCGATCAATGTACTGCGCCAGCTGCGAGACGGAATCCTCACCCATCAGGGGACTCGGATATTCGCTCTTGACTCCCTCGCCAGCCTCGCCATGGCATGATGCACAGCGCTTCAAATATAAACGACTGCCAATTTCATCCACTTCCGCAGCGCTCGCGGACGAGATCAAGATCGACACCAGAATCATCGTGGGAATCAATCCCAGTAAGAGCCGGTGGCAGTGAACTATGCGTATTCCCTCGTCTTCCATAAGGGACATCTTATCTCATGCAGCCGCTGCAGTGTATAGACAGGATTTGGTCAGGTTATTGGTCGGCACCTTCCTCTGTCTGGGCGATGAACCTCAGCACTCAAAGTGCATCCTCGGTTATTTCGGTTGCACAGGTGAACCCTCACTCCCATGCCAATCCGCCGGTAACTCGAGTGACCAGACCTCGCTGTTCAGCGGTTCGGCGTGGCCTCCGGCAATCCAGATCTTGTCCTGGAAGACATAGGCCGAGTGTTCGTGGCGTTTGGTCCAGATTTTCTCGGATGAAAGCTCTGTCCATTCCTTTCCATCCTTTGTGTACCAAACATCGCCAAAGTTGCCATTCTCCTTGGACCACCCCCCTAAAACCCACAACCGGTTCCGATAAACAACGGTCGAAAACCACATTCGCGGGTCCCAGGGAGCCGTCTCTGTCAACCGGTTCCATGTCACTCCGTCCTCTGAATTCCAGACATCGTTCATTGGCACTGTTTCGGGATGCCAACGTCCTCCACCCATCAGCCACATCTTGTCGTCATACACGATCGCCTGGGCATGCGTTCTCTTGGGCCAGGGGGCTTGCTCCACTTCCAACTTCCACTCTTTACCATCGGTGGAAGACCAGACATCGTTCTTGAGAGTCTCATCAGTGTCGTTGTAAAAGTCCTCGGTCCCTCCCATGATCCACATCCGGTCCTTAAACACCACATACGATGCGGAGACCCTCGGCGACCATCCCGCACTCTCGGATTCCAGGGTCCAATTTTCCCCATCGGAGGAGGACCAGACCTTGTTGCTGTTCTCTGCTCCAGGAAGTTTGCGCCCTCCCATAAACCACATCTTATTTTTAAAGACCATCGCCGCGGAAAGATCGCTGTGCTCCCAGGGAGCCATTTCCAACACTTGGGTCCAGACTTTACCATCGGGAGATTTCCAAACATCACGCGGATTAGGAGTTTGCGGGGTGAACCATCCACCGAGAATCCATAGATGATTCTCATAGACGAATTCACCCTGTGAATCTCTCGGTTGCCATGCCGCCTCTCTGGTCTCGCACACCCAGTCGGGCCCCTTTTCCCCAAACGCACAGAACGGGGTGCCAAGCGCGAGGAGTGTTGATAGGGCGACAGTATTTAAACGCATGAAATTCCTATAATGAGTCGATCTCAACAAGGGAAGTCCTCTATTGCCTCTGGATTTTCCCGATCTCAACAAGAGGGGGATGATTGTACTCTTTCACCACCTGTTCGACAGTGGCAGTGAAGGTTTCTTCTTGGTTATTCTCAAACCCCTCGCTCCAACCGCCGACCATCAGGAATTCGAATCCGCGATCGGAAGGAAGAGGGAATCTCAGGAGATGATTCCCTCCATTCGCTTCGACCGCTTCATACTTTGGCCCGTACTGTTCTTTTACAGCAATCGCCAACGCCTGCCATTCGATGGGTTGGTTCTGGTCCTCACTCAAGGTCTCGCTGGAGAGCCAAATGTCCTCGATGTCTTTGCCATGGGTGATAACCGAACCCGACTGATGAGCCACTTTGTATTCGTTCATGATCGCGCGAACCCCGACAGCGACCTCCACATCGTTGTCATCATGGATGAACTTGGTGAACGCCCCCCGACAAGTCGAATAACTCTTACCAGAGTAAGCGGCAAAATACTTTTGCATCTCATACTCGCCATGATCCGTCCGCCAATTCAGCGTATCGACTCGAATGATACTGCGGATGGGCCCATTGGCGACAGGATGAAAACTGTACCGTGTGTCATGAATCGCGCCTTTTCCCGCGAAAGGAGAAAACCGAGGGCGAGCCAGAGAATTTATATCGTTGGTGTTTTCAACAACACCGACTCCTCCAGCACCAAAAGTTTCCCCAACCCAAAGGACATCGTTTCCATCTTCGCGAGGGGAGGCCTGCCCGGATTCATCACGGGTGCTGAGGTCATAAGCCATCAGACAGGGGCGGCGCTTGGCGAGAATGTCCACACTGTCTCCATACCAAAGATACCAACCGTAGTTTTTCGACTCCCACCAAGGGACCCAATGACGGTCCGCCGCGCCGATGAAAGCGTGGGTCTCGTGGGGGAACATTCCTCGGAGTGAAGCGCCGAGATAGAGATAGATGGTTTTGGTGGTGCTTGCCGGGAGGTCCGCCATGAAAAACAGCTCATCCCAGAGGCCATCTTGATCGAGGTCATCAAGCTGATAGGGAATCCGCCTTCCGTTCCGCTCAGACAGAGTCACGGTCGGGCCATGTCGGTTGATGGTATCGATGGAGGGGTCCTCGCCGCCTTTCATCGATGGATCGACCACTGAGATCTCTTGCCAGTCGAAGTTGGCGAGGGGCGTATGGCCACGCGGGATGGCCACGGGAACCCGGTGGCGATCAAAGTCCAGAGTGTTGGTGAGGGTTACCTCGATTCTTTCGCTCGGTTCAAAATCACCCTCGACATACCAATTCCCCGGAACCGCCTGTTCCGACGGAAGGAATAGCACCAAGGCCAACCAAAGTGGAGACAATCTTCTGAGGCGATTGAGAGTCTTCATCGATTTTATTATCAATCCACGCCAGATTCTTTCAGCTCCACCAGTTTGGCGTTCAACAGTTCTTCCACCCCTTTTGAGAGAGGAGCGGGCATGCGGTATTCCCAATAGCTCTCAACTTCGTATCCGCCCTCATCGACGTATTCGGAAGAAGGAAGATACATATGGCACCCATCAATGTATCCGAGCGGGAAGGTGACCCCGTCGCCATAGAAATCTTCGATCTGGTAGGCGAAAGGCGCGGTTGCTTCACCCTCCAATCCTACCATCCGCAACCCATCGCCGATCTTCATCCCATGGACTCTCACCGGTAATGATTCAGGCAACCCATACCCGAGTTCCATGCGACGGATCATGTCATCGGCCCAACGGGCATAGAGAAAATGGAGGGGCCCACCAGCGTAGTCGACATGAGGTTTCTTTTTCAGTTTTTCATAGTGTTCCTTCCCCGAGACCGGTTGGAAAGGCCAATCCATCACAACTGCCTTGGATTCGAGATCGGGTTCGATTCTCTTGAGGTCGTTCTTGACTGTGTCGAGCGTGTCCTTGGCTACGATTTCTCCGGCCTTCTCCATCTGTTCCCACGTGCCATCGAGGAACGAGGCTTTCTCATCGCTTAACCCACACTTTGCGCAACCGCCGCAACCCTGAAGGAAAATGCTTCCGGGTTGTCCGAGGTAGTCATCGATGATCTTGCATGCCTTTCCCGGGTAATCGGCGGAGACATGGTAGGTTCGGCCGCTGATAACCGGGATACCATCGGGAGTGTTCATTTGGATACTGGATAAGTGAGCGGCGACCGAATACATCACAATCCGATCCTTCCCGTCGGTGTCGCGAAAGACGCAGACAGGGATTTTGTTATAGGTGAGTCCATCGGGGTTGGGTGCGAAATCCATGACGCCGGTTTCGGGATTCGGACGCCTCCGGCTCATCGGAACCATTGTCTCGCCCTTCCCCGACCAGATGGTCATTGGCTTTGCGGAGTCTCGGGCCGCGAGAGCCGCTTCCACTGTCTTCTTCTCCAAGAATGTGGTGTAAGGACGGTCATTGGTTTCCAAATAAAGCCACTTGTGAGTGTAGGGGGCGGTGTGATTGTGTGAGGAATTCATGAGGATCTGCTTGGGAAGCAGATCCATCTCCATCCCGAGCGCTCCCTTGAACTGGTCTGCCTCCTCGCGGCTGATGAAAAGCAAATCGTAAGCGATGATAAGAAGTTCTTCGTCTTTATCTTTGAGATAAACCGCTCTGACAAAAAGTGGATCGTGAAAACCTTGGAACCCTTTTTCGTCGAGATCGCGGATACCCGATCCAGCCATCCTTGTCCCCATCGGAGGAGAAATATCGGCGCGCCCGAACCCGGCGAGGACTGTCCCTTCCGGCTGAGCCATCAGGCCGGAAGAAAAGCCCATTCCCATGATGAGAGAGCCGGTCAGCGCCAGCGCGAATCGTTTGAAAAGAATATTCTTTTCCATTGTTCTCACTCCAATCCGTTCAGACTTCTACTCTGAGAGATAAATTCCTCACGCGTTCATAAGACATGATATTTGTTCCAAACCTCATCCATGGAAACGCCCTGCTTGAGTTCTTCCCTGACGAGATTCTCGACTTTGACTTTCTGTAATGCCTTTGAAACGACCTCATCCTCCACCTCGTGTGGAATCACCACAATTCCATCGTAGTCCGCGAAGATGATCTGTCCGGGTTTCACGGTGTGATCGCCCAACTGGATCTCGCAGTTGCAATCGACTATCCGTGATCGACCCTTTGTGTCGATGGGAGACATTCCTCTGCAGAACATAGGGAAGTTCATTTCCAACAACTTCCTGCCATCTCGGGTGTACCCATTGATGATGGCTCCACGGCCGCCTGCATTGATGACCCGAGTCGCGCTGAGTTCTCCAAAGTTGCCCGGCAGCATCGGTTTGCGACAACTTCCGACAACCACCTCTCCAGGTTTCATGTTGTCCAATGCCTCGATCGCAAGCGCGTATGGGTCTTCGGTATTCGTGTCGGTATCGTTCAGCATTGTCAGCGCCCGTCCGACCGCAACCATCCCCGGATGGAGAGGAAGAAGCATGAGCTCGGGTGACACCACCTGGTTCCGGTATCCCAATTCATCGAGGATATCCGCGAGGGCCGCCGCATAGAGGTGTTCGGCCATATCATCGAACAAGTGAAGTTCGCTTTTCTCTTCCGAGAATGACTCGGACTTGAACTTCGTTTCCGGTTTGATTCCCTCCGGTATTTCATCTCTTGCGGGGTTGGGGTGAGGCATTCCTAAGTGAACCTTTCAACGATTCAGTTCCTCTTGCTCACTCAAGCAGACTGGCATTGAGGATCTTTGAGAAAGTCACCCTTGATAGTTTTCCATCGTGCATCAATACCTTGACAAGGAGACCTAATCCGTGAAAATTCTATTTATCATTTGAAACTGTAGTTCATGGATCAAACCCCGTCAACCTACAAGTTTTTCGAAAGGGGGGAGAATCGCCACCTTTTTGTGCTGAAAGAACAGCCATGATTTTGACCGCCGGTATCATCGCCATCGCACTCACGGGTCTCGCTCATCCGGTCTATGACCTGGAAGAAGGACAAGAGCAAATCGAATCCCTCAAGAGCAACTGTTCGGCCGCAATGAAGTATTCCCCAGAAGAACTTTTCGAAATGGTCCCGATCGGTTCGGGAATTGTTTTTTGCGATTGTCCAAATTGCGGAGCGGGTTCAGAGAACTTTCTTGATGTGATGTGGGATGAGTCTCTGGGGGACCAGGTCAGATGCCTTCACTGCGAAACGGTGCTCCCCAATGAAGAGTTTCCCAACAACCGAGAGAAAACAATCCTATCGCCGGGTGGGATCCAGCAAGTTTATCGTTGGCATGAAGATCAGGCGGGGAAGCAATATCATTTCCAGGGTCGGGCATGGTATGACCGGGGTGTTTGGACGCGGACAATGGCTCGGATCATGGCGAATGTCTATGCTCTGAGTGGCGACAATGAATATGGCGACCGTGCCGCGGCCATTCTCGGACGATGGGCTCAGCTTTATAAAGAGTATCCCATTAGATACGACCACCCGAATCATGACGTTCGATTTTACCCAGCGGATCAAAAGTGGCCCTACGATGGTGTCGAGCAATTCACCGCGCGCCCGAGTCGCATCTATCATTGGGTCTACGGCGACATCCCCGAAGACCTGATATTGGCGTATGATATGCTGGCCGGGGGGGAATCGCTGGAGCGAATGGCGAGTTTGGTCGGCCCCGAAATCAGAGAGAGAATCGAGAACGATCTAATTCGACTCAGTTACGAGTTTTTCGCCGCTCAGCCGCCCCATTACGACAACATGATGCCCGCAACCTGGCGCGATATGATTCTCGCTGGACGTGTTCTTGGGGATCCTCGAATGGTTGAGGGCGGGATCGAGGGAGCTCGAAAACTGATTCGCACACAGTTCACTTTCGACGGTTGGTGGATGGAGGGGGCGCCCAGTTACCACTGGCAGGTGGTCGACTGGATGAGTGATCTCCTCGACTCGGCAACAGGGACAGCACAATCGGATCTACCTTCAGAGGTTACCAATCTTCTGGCCGGTATGGCTTCGACTCTATCCAATGCGAGGGAGAGAGCGCTGGAAGGAGTCCTACCGAACGGCCGGATGATCCCGGTGAACGATACCTGGTGGCACAACAAACACGAACCCCTCGAATCGACTACGAGCAAACTCTGGTCAGGTTGGGGACATGCTCTGCTTGGGGCTGGCAAGGAGGATACACAGTTTCAACTCCACCTGAATTGGAGCGGCAACTATGGTCATTCTCATCTCGATAACGGGTCAATTGTTCTCTACGCTGTCGGGCGGGAAATGCTATCGGACATCGGTTACACTTACACACGCTATCGAAACTGGGTCACCAACTCGGCCTCGCACAACCTGGTGGTCATCGACAGCAAGTCTCAAGACTACGGCACACCGGAAAAACCCTCAACCGGCAACCTGCTTTTTTATGATGACACCCATCCCAATGTGAAAGTCATCGACCTCGATGCAAGCCCCGCTTATTCATCCGCCGAAGTTTATCGTCGCCGCCTAGTGCACGTTCATGTTGGCGAGGGTAGCGATTACGTGGTCGACCTATTCGATGTACAGGGCGGTCAAACTCATGATTGGTTCCTCCACGGTTCGGCTGATGAAGAAGGAGACTTTGAATCCAGTCTGGAATTCAGTCGGCCGGTAGACTCGTTGGTTCCAGATTGGGGCGGCCAGGAGCCCTTAACTCGAGAGTCTGGAATCGATATGACAGGCGAGACCACACATCCCTATCGATGTCTATGGGAGATTCGATCATCCACTTCGGTCGGAAGCTGGATCTCGAATTGGGATTATGGAAAGAGCGGGCTTCGAGCCCATTTGTTTCCACCCTCCGGCGCGCAGCTCTACACATTCGCCTCGCCAGCCATTCGGCCTGTGGGAAAAGATGACGAGGATATCGACCGGTTCTTGAGACGCGGTCTGCTTCAACGGAGTGAAGGTGGTGAGAGTCGATTCGCGGCGCTCTATGAACCGTATGACCAAGATGGCTTCTGGATCGAGGGTGTCGAGTATCAAGACAATCAATTTGTCATCCGCCATATTGAGGGAACGGACACGATTTCGTTCGCGGACAATCGGGTCCGGGTGGAATCCGCGGGGGGTTGGGAATACGATTCGGGCCTACCGATCACTGGGGAGATCCTGGCGGTTGAACGCGGAGAGAATTTTGCGTTCGTGGTCGACCAACCTCTCCCATCCATTAACTTTGTGAGAGTCGACCTTGGGGACAATCAGACTTCCGATGACGCTCGCGCGAGATCCATCGTTTACCCCGTGGCATCCATCGAGCAGAACCGTCTGATGCTGAAGGACGATCCCGGGTTCGAGTTTGATGGGAAATCCAACCTTGCTCAATTTCTGTACTTTCCTCCCGTGGAGTTTCAGGGTGGAATCACCTATACCGCACATGTGGCTCCAGTCGATGATTGAGGAGTTTTGCGAAGTTCGGTATTGAAAGCGATTGGTCGCAATTCTTAAGACATTCCGCTCACTTGAGTGTGAGATCCAACCAGGAGGTTTCACGATGAATTGGAACATCAGACCGCATTGGAGTCCCCCCCTTGTTTCGTGGATCGGTTTCATCCTGACAATGGTTTCCATTCACCCGATCGCCTTCCCGGTGGGCGCGGCGAAGGCTCAGGATGAACCCGCTTTGTTGCAAACCGAATGGATCGAGGATTTTGAGGGAGGGACCATCAGCGGTTGGTCGAGTTATCCCGCTTTCGAAGACACCGCTTACGACTTTACCATCGTTCCCGGTTACTTCCGCCCGGCCAGCACATTGCAGGGATTCTTCGGGAGTGGCGAGTATGCCTACCCGGTGGATTTGGCTGCTCCAAATGGATCGGGACCGAACAAATACTATTTGTTGAGAACCTACAAACCCAACTCAACCGCTCGCCAGCGAATCGGAATGATGGTGAAGACAAGGTTATATTCGACGGAGTCGGGGAAGCTGAGTTTCGATTACTGGTTTAACTTAAATGCAAGCCCCTCGAAGTTTCATGTGCATTTGGCCGGTGGCGATGGGCATCGGTATCTGTATGAAATTCCGGATGCCGAACCGGAAACGTGGCGACGTGTCGAGATTCCTTTGAGTGAATTTCACGCCGGAGGAAAACAGTTGGAATCAGGAATCGCCATTCAGGCGATCGCGGTTGTGGCCACATTCGACCGGGGGATTTACAGCGCATACCAGTTCATCGCAGTGGACAATGTCCAAATCGATGGTTCTAAACAGGCGGGGTTTGAGGTGAAGACCCCCAAGGTGGACACCTATAAGCATTGGGAGAAATTGTTCTGTCGAAAACAATATCACCCCGGTGACAGGCTGGATCTGGAAGTGATTCCTGAAGTGGACGTTCGGCAGGTTCAAGCCCGACTGGAAGACTTCGATGGTCGAATCGTGGCACCCGATCAACAGCTGCGGGAATCGGGAGGTCGATGGATCGGCGAGGGATTGTACTCATTCACGAATGCTGACAGACGAGGCCCTTATCTGCTGGTTATCGAAGGAATCACACCCGACGATAAGATCGTGAAGAGTCAGATTCGATTGTGGGTGCTGGATAAAATCGCGCCAGGTATTCATCCTCGAGTTTTCTTTACAACCGAGGACCTCGAACGGTTGAGATCGCGACGAGAAACGGAAGAAGGAGCGAAAGCCTGGGACACCATTGTGAGCCAGGCCCTGAGTTACCGTAAAAAAACAGTTCCGGAAAATCCTCCGATGCATCTCTGGCACAATGCCTATCTCCTGCCCGATGAACCGGCTTTCAACAATTGGTACCGTATCCTGATCGATCCGCCCTATGGCGCTTTCTATAATGGTCTCCTCTATGCGGTTGAGGGGGATATCGAGGCAGGTGAGTGGGCCAAGGAGACACTGGTTAAGATGGCGGGATGGGATCAGTGGATCCATCCATGGTTTTTCGAGCAAGGGAGATGGTCCTATTACCCCCTGGGCCTCGCGGCGATGAAGTTGGGTGTTGCCTACGACTTGGTGTATGACCTCCTCACAGAGGAGGAGCGTGCTCAAGTTCGCG
>JAJDBZ010000420.1 GCA_029261095.1 Candidatus Omnitrophota bacterium
GTTTTTTAAATCATTATTTTTTTACTACGACACATTCAAATTTTTAAAAAAACGACTCTTGAGCCTCAGCGAGGAAATCGCCAAACGTGACCTTGGGGTTCCCTGGGCGGCAATGTGCCGTGCCGACACCACCGATAAAGAGACTCTTCGTGAGATGAAGAAGTCCGGCTTGGCGGCGGTAAAGTATGGGGTCGAGTCGGCCAGCCAGGAATTGGTGGATGCCGCCGACAAGAGTTTGGACCTCGCTAAAGTGGAGGAGATGGTAAGGTATACCAAAGAAATCGGAATCAATGTCCACCTGACCTTTTCGTTTGGACTTCCGGGGGAAACACACGAAACCGCAATGGAAACGATTCGTTGGTCCCAGGAACTGAATCCCGATTCCATCCAATATTCGATCATGACTCCCTTTCCAGGGAGCCGGTTCTACAAAGAACTTGAGGAGAAGGGTCATCTCTTGACCAAGGATTGGAGCAAATTCGACGGAAACAGCATGTCGGTGGTCAGAACGGATGCACTCACCGGAGAAGACATTGAGGGATATATCCGAAAAGCCTATAAGAGTTGGGAATGGCATAAACTCAGAAGGGCGATGTTCCAACCCAAGTACATGAAACGCTCGTGGAAACATCCGTTGCAGGGGTTTCGTAATTTCCGGTATGGCCTCAAGGCTGCCGCTAGAGCTTAGATCAACAACGCCCGATTGTATCATTCAGGAATCCCGCTTTCTTGGGGGAGAGGTGGGCTTTCCGGGGGACATTTTCTCGGCTACCTTCCAGATCGATCGTCACCGAGATAGGGAATTTCCAGTCAACCCGAGTTGAACAACGTGATCGGTTCGTTGCCCCTGGGTCGGGTCTCCTGTAGACTCGAAGGATATACTACGGAGTCGGAGAGGAGACCTGGACAAGAATCCCGGACATTCGGGAGGAATAGGTAACCCTGGAAATGAGCGAACCCAATCCCTTAAACTGCCAAAGTCTGACCTACCTTGAAGAACTTTATTCAAAATACTTAGCCAACCAAGAATCGGTATCACCTGAGTGGCGCGATTATTTCAAAAAACTTTCGCCCAATGGGACGAGCGAAAGTTACTCCAACAACGGCCCTACATTCAAACCTCGTGGTCTATTCTCTCCATCATCGACGAACGGCAATTTGACCGATTTTACAACAGTCCCTTCGACTAGAAGGCCGAATCTGCAGTTGCGTATCGACAAGTTGGTTCGTGCCTATCGTGTGCGCGGGCATTTAATGGCCCAACTCGATCCGCTAGGGATTCCAAGGGAAGAAGCGCCGGAACTCGACCCATCATTCCACGATATTCATGAAACGGAACTGGATGAACCGATAGCCCAAGACACAGTCTATGGACCTGAGAACTTGACAGTCCGAAAAGTCTTGAAGTGCCTTCGGAATACATACTGCCGGTACATCGGCGTGCAGTACATGCATATTGACGATTACGAAGTCAAGGACTGGCTGACCCAGCGGATGGAGAGTTCCGAGAACCGGCTCAAGGTGGAGGGAAACACCCAGAGACGCATTCTCCGAAAATTGACCGATGCGGTCATGTTTGAGGAATTCATCCAAAAGAAATATGTGGGTGCGAAGAGTTTTTCGTTGGAAGGTGCTGAAAGCCTCATCCCTCTTCTTGACATGTCCATCGAAAGCGCGGCGGGTCATGGAGTCAAAGAAATCGTGCTGGCGATGGCGCACAGAGGACGATTGAATGTTCTCGCGAATATCATGAGCAAGAGTCCCTCCAAGATCTTCAGAGAGTTTGAAGATGTCGATCCGGAACTCCATATCGGCCGAGGAGACGTCAAATACCACTTGGGATACAGCACTGACTGGGTAGCGGGGAATGGAGAAGCGGTCCATCTCTCCCTTTGTTTCAATCCAAGTCACCTTGAATTCGTGAATCCGGTCGCACTGGGTCGAGTCCGGGCGAAACAAGACCGATATCAGGACCACGAACGCAATCGGTGTATGGGAATCATCATTCATGGCGACGCTGCTTTCGCCGGACAGGGTGTGGTCCAAGAGACTCTGAATTTGAGCCAATTGAAAGGGTATCGGACGGGCGGGACACTGCATGTTGTGGTCAACAATCAAATTGGTTTCACCACATCTCCCAACCAGAGTCGGTCCAATACCTATGCCACGGCGGTTGCGAAGATGCTTCAAATCCCCATTTTTCATGTCAACGGCGAGGACCCGGAAGCGGTGGCCCAGGTGGTGGAAGTCGCAATGGATTTCCGGAAGAAATTCAAGCGCGATGTCGTGATCGACATGTATTGTTACCGTCTCCACGGTCATAATGAAGGAGACGAGCCGTCTTTCACTCAGCCCCTGCTCTATAAAGCCATCAAAAAACACAAATCGGTTCGGGAGAGTTATCTTGATCACCTCCTCTCCTTAGGCGAAGTGACCCGCGATCATGCGGATGAGATCGCTGAGGAGAGACGGGAACATTTAGAACAAGAACTTTCGGTGGCGAGGAGTGAGGAACTTCACCCGGTCTGCGAACTTCCGAAAGGAATTTGGTCAGGGTATGCCGGTGGCAGCCACAAGGGTGTTAAAGAGGTGGATACCGGTATTTCGAGCAAGAAAATCGAGAATCTGCTGACCAAGATATCAATGGTTAAGGAAGGTTTTCACCTCCATCCCAAATTGAAGCGGATCCTGGACAATCGCCTGAAAATGGCCGCTGGAGAAAAACCGCTTGACTGGGCTGCGGCTGAATCACTGGCGTTCGCGAGTCTATTAGTCGAAGGCTATCGTGTCCGTGTGTCTGGACAGGATAGCGAACGCGGTACATTCAGCCACCGTCACTCGACCTTCCACGATGTGGAGGACGGGCAGGTTTACCGACCGTTTCGCCATCTATCGCCTGATCAGGGTGAAGTTGAGATTCTAAACAGTCCTCTGTCCGAGGCGGGTGTACTTGGGTTCGAGTATGGCTTTAGCCTCGACACACCCGATGGATTGACCATTTGGGAAGCTCAATTTGGAGACTTTGTTAATTCCGCCCAGGTCATCATCGACCAATTTATTGCAAGCGCCGAGGACAAGTGGTATCGCCTTTCGGGTCTAGTCTTGTTACTCCCGCACGGTTTCGAAGGTCTGGGACCCGAGCATTCGAGCGCTCGACTGGAGAGATTTCTTCTCTTGTGTGCCGAACAGAACATTCAGGTCACGAACCTGACAACCCCCGCGCAACTGTTTCATCTTCTTCGCAGGCAGGTGGTCCGTAGGTGGCGAAAACCTTTAGTGGTGATGTCGCCTAAGAGCCTACTGCGTCATCCCAAGTGTGTTTCGCATATATCCGATTTCGAAAGCGGGACATTTGTCCCGATCATATCGGATCCCCCTGTGGACGGGGTCAAGGTGAGCAGGATATTACTCTGTACTGGGAAAATCTATTACGATCTCCTTGAGAAACGTGACGAAATCGGCCGTGAAGATGTGCGGATTCTACGCCTCGAACAACTCTATCCAATCCGCGAGGATCGGCTGCAAGAGATTCTGGCCCCGATCGAAAAAGGAACTCCGGTTTACTGGGTTCAAGAAGAACCGGCTAATATGGGTGGGTGGCGATACATGAAAGGTCGTTTCGGAGGAAGACTTCTTAAGAAGTACCCCCTCCACGGTATTTATCGACCACACTCGGCCAGCCCGGCAACAGGTTCAATGAGTAGTCATCAGCTCGAACAAAAAGAGCTTATCGAGAAAGCATTCGCTTGATCGCAAAAATTGATTGAAGGAATTATTAGAAAAGATGCCGCTTGAAATCGTTGTCCCATCCGTCGGCGAGTCCATCAATGAAGTCATGATTGTCAAATGGTTGAAATCGGAAGGCGAGTGGGTCGAGACCGATGAATCCGTAGCCGAGATTGAAACCGATAAAGCTACAGTTGAGATCCCTTCCCCAGGTAACGGGAAAATCATCGAGATCAAAAAACAGGAGAATCAATGGGCCAATGTCGGAGAGGTCGTCGCAGTCCTCGAAGAGGGTTCGGATTCATCCAGTTCCGGATCGAGTACAAAAGAAAAGAAAGGTTCGAAGAAGAAATCCGACAAATCGGGTTCCCAGAGCGGAGATTCAAAAAAGAAAAGTAAGAAAACCGCCCCTTCCAAATCCTCAGCTGACAAGAAAGTCATGCCCTCGGCTGAGAGGCTCTTGGCCAAAAACAACCTGGAAGCTGACGCAGTCGAGGGAACCGGTAAAGGAGGCCGAATCCTGAAGGAAGATGTGATCCGTCACCTCGAAAAGGGGACGGGGTCCTCGAAAGAGTCGGTAGAACAGCCGGCGGAACCCTCTGGACCAAGACAAGAAGAGGCGGTACCGATGAGCCCCCTTCGAAGGACGATCGCCCAGCGTTTGGTCGAAGCGCAATCCTCGGCAGCCTTATTAACCACCTTTAATGAAGCCGATATGACCGAGGTCATAGCCCTTCGGAGGGAATATGGTGAGTCCTTTCAGAAGAAACACGAGGTCAAACTCGGTTTCATGTCCTTTTTCGTCAAGGCATCGATCGAGGCCTTGAAAAAGATACCGACAGTTAACGCTTGCATACGCGGTAACGAGATTGTTTATCACAATTATTACGATATCGGGATTGCGGTCAGCAGTTCAAAAGGTTTGGTGGTTCCCATCCTGAGGAACGCGGAAACGATGAGCCTGGCCGAGGTCGAGAGGAAAATTCAGGATTTCGGGGCACGCGGGAAAGAGAACAAAATCGAGTTAAAGGAACTCGAAGGGGGAACTTTCACCATTAGTAATGGTGGAATTTTCGGTTCACTTCTCTCCACACCAATCGTAAATCCACCCCAAAGCGGGGTATTGGGTCTACACGCGATCAACGATCGCCCGATTGCGGTCGATGGGGCAGTTGTGATCCGACCAATGATGTATTTGGCTCTTACCTACGACCACCGAATCATTGACGGCCGAGAAGCGGTCACATTCTTGAAGACTCTTAAAGAACTGATTGAGGATCCAGCTCGAATCCTTCTGGAGATTTAGAGATGACGGCGAAAAAGAAGTACGACCTCATCGTTATTGGCGCCGGGCCCGGGGGATATGTCGCCGCGATCAAGGCGGCTCAGCTAGGTCTGAGTGTGGCCTGTATCGATAAGGACAAAGAGCTCGGGGGTACTTGTCTGCGTGTCGGTTGTATCCCGAGCAAGGCTTTACTGGAGTCGAGCGAACTCTATCGCGAGGTCAATGAATCGTTCGAGAACCACGGAATCAAATCTGGAAAAGTCACTCTCGACCTTCCAGCGATGCTGGATCGGAAGGTGAAGGTCGTTGGCCAACTCACACGAGGGGTCGCGGGGTTGTTCAAGAAGAACGGGATCACGGCCTACCACGGGCAAGCAAGGATTGTGGAACCCGGAAGGGTCGAGATCACGGCACAGGGTAAGAAGAAGGAGAGGGTCGAAGGAGACCGAATCTTGATTGCCACTGGAAGCGTTTCGGCCACTCTTCCCGGAGTCGATCTCGATGGAGATCGTGTCGGTACCAGTACGGAAGCGCTTTCATATCCCGAGGTCCCAAAACACCTTGTCGTCATAGGTGCGGGTTATATCGGCCTCGAGTTGGGTTCTGTTTGGAAGCGTCTGGGGGCAAAGGTCACGGTTCTTGAATTCTTGGATCGAATCCTTCCCGGTATGGATGCGGAGATCGCCAAAGAAGCCTATAAGGTCTTCCGGAAGCAGGGGATCGAGTTCTCATTGAAAACGAAAGTCACAGGCACAACTGTCAAGAGATCCAAAGTCACCATTGATTGCGAGGGAAAAGACCCGATCGAGGCTGACCGGGTCCTTGTTGCGGTCGGGCGCAAGCCAAACACCGAGGATCTTGGGCTCGAAGAAGTTGGCATCGAGGTTGATAACCGGGGTCAAATCGTGGTTGACGATAACTTCGAAACAGGGGTTAAAGGGATATTCGCGATCGGAGATGTTATTCGTGGCCCAATGTTGGCCCACAAGGCCGAGGACGAAGGGGTCGCTTGTGTAGAAAAAATGGTCACTGGTTATGGGCATGTTAATTACGACGCCATTCCCGGCGTCGCTTACACCCATCCTGAGATTGCCAGTGTCGGTAAGACCGAAGAATCGCTAAAAGAAGATGGCATTTCTTATAAGAAGGGGATCTTTCCTTTCATGGCGAATGGAAGGGCTCTCAGCCTTGGCGATACGGAGGGAAAGGTCAAAGTTCTCGCCCATGCACAAACAGACCGCATTCTCGGTGTGCATATCATTGGACCCAGAGCGGGTGATCTGATTTCGGAAGCAGTCACTGCTATCGAATTTGGTGCAAGCAGTGAGGACATGGGCCGATTGGTTCATGCTCATCCCACCTTATCGGAGGCGTTAAAGGAAGCCTGTTTAGCCGCTTGGGATCGCCCACTTAATTTTTAACCCACCTCTGTGCCATTCCTAGGAATAATGATGTAAAGGAATGGACGGCCTACTCGACAAACTATTCGTAACATAGCAGAATATTAATTGGAATGTATTGGCCCTGATTGGAGGATGTACAAAATGCCAAGACCAACCTGTCAGCTTAACTTAACGCTTGATGTTCCCACGGCAGAGTATGTGGAAGAAATCGCCTTCTCTGTTCACAAGCGCCCCAGCGGTGTGGGTCGAGACCTTCTTTTAGAACGTCTTGAATTGGTACGTGCTGGTTGGAACAACGACGATGACGACCGGAAAGAGGTCCTCAAAGCCGTTGCCCAATTGGACGCGGACGGTCTGGACAAATTGAAGAAGTGGATGAAGAAGAACGCGTAAGAAATCCATGGTTCAATTTCATAGGGCCAGTTTCTTTTCAAAGGGACTGGCCTTCTTTCTTGGGTCCCCCTTCAACACGTCGATAGTCTAACAAGAATTCGTTCAACCATATTCCTCTTCAGTCGGTATCCTCCAAAGGAGACAGACAACCAATGAGTATGTGTGGATTGGTGCCGACCAGAAAGGAAGTAAACCTGATCGATCGCAGTACGGAAAAAAAAAGCGCCTGGCGAACCAGGCGCTGGATTTTCTTCTCTTCTATCGCCCCGAAGTTTCTGGCATGGCGATAGATACAAGCCAGAATTACTTGGAGAGAAGACTTTCAGTTATCTTCTTCTAGCAGTCTTCTTCTTAGCAGTTTTTTTCTTGGCAACCTTTTTCTTAGCGGCCTTCTTCTTGGCTACT
>JAJDBZ010000043.1 GCA_029261095.1 Candidatus Omnitrophota bacterium
GCCAAGATGATTTCGGGGTTATTGATCCTTGGGGTCTTGGGATGGCTGACAACGAAATCGTTGAGAGAGGACGAAATGGAGCAAGCCGATCCGACCCTCCCAATCCGGAAGGTCCACCTCATGATTGGAACGCTCCTACTGGCCAGTCCGGTCACCGACCCCTGGTATGTCTGCTGGATTGTACCGTTTCTCTGTCTATTCCCGAACAAAGCGTGGCTTTATCTCACCTTTTCTCAACAGGTTTACTATCTCTATTTTTGGAACGATTGGGCGTATGTCCGATTTGAAGATGTTCCCTGGTTGGGGATCGATTCGACTTGGGAAATCGGCCGATTCATGGAGTATGTTCCATTCTATCTCATGCTCATCTGGGGCTGGTGGCTTTCGCGGAGGAATTCCGTGACAATCCCTCAGTCGTGAGATTGTCATTCCGAATTTCCCTTTATTTCTTTTTCATCTTCGGGGGTCTGGGTGTATTCTTTTTTTACTTCCAGATTTTTCTGAAGGAGTGCGGATTCACTTTCCAACAAATCGGGACCATTCAGGCGATCTTTCCACTGGTGGCTATGTTGGCGGCTCCACTTTGGGGAATGCTTGCCGACTCAAGCACCGACCCACGTTGGGTATTGCGTTCGCTTCTTTTCTTCGGGCCGCTCTCGTTTCTATTGTTGATGCTCAGTCCCAGTTACCAGCTATGTCTCCTCTTTGCGGTCCTCCTGGGGATCTTTTTCCAGCCCATCATACCCATCCACGATAGTCTGGCGCTTCGGGCGGTTCACATGTATGGGGGCGACTATGGCGGCATGCGCATCTGGGGGTCGATTGGATTTGTCATCCCCGCCTTCATCATGGCGATGTACTGGTCGAAACGAGATGGCGAAGCGACCGACTGGACCATCCCCGCAATCATCTTTTCGGGCTACGCGATATTAACCCTCCTCTCCTCATTCTGGTTCCCCAAAGTTCCACCGGAAAGGAAGCACGGATTTTCCTTCGAGGGATTTCAACTCCTCAGAAACCGCTCGTTTGTGGTCCTCCTCGGATCAGTCTTCCTTGGGAGATGGGCTTCATCTTCGATGGAAGGGTACCAGGCGATTCACTTCGAGGCCCTCGGGGTCCCATTGGAACGAATCGCGCTCTACATGTCATTGGGTCCTCTCTCCGAAGTGGTCACCATGTTCTATGCTCAAAGGTGGATGGCCAAGTACGGCGCCTACCGCCTGATGGCCATCGCTTTAGGAGCGCTTGTGGTTCGTCTCCTTGTCACTGCGGAAGCCACCAACCACACCACACTCATCTTGATCCAACTCTTGCATTGTCTCACATTTGGTCTGCTTTATGTTGTCGCGATCCTGACCATCAACCAATTGGCAAATGACCGGATTCGGTCCTCGGCCCAAACGATCGGGGTGATTTTCTGTAACTACGCCGCTCGGATTTCGGGGTTGATCTCTTCCGGATATTTGGCCGACCAGCTCGGCCTTCCGGGTCTATTTCGGATGGGGGCTTGGATCGCGGGGGCGGGGCTCATCTGCTGGCTCCTCTTTTTCAAGGAGACCGAAGCCACCCATCTGGAAGGAGGTGTCAAATGAATCGTTCGCGTAAGTCTTTCTTTCTCTTTCTTCTGGTTGCTCTTCCCTGCACGGGCGAGACTCTTTTTGAATTCGAAGGGACGATCTATCCACAACGTTTTCTACAAACAAAAGGAATCGGGTATGGGCACCACGCCATAGTATGGAAAGAAGGGGGCACTTCCGCGAAAGCGCTCATCGAAGCTGAAATCCCAGATCGCGAGGTAGCCGATATTTTGGCCGAAAAGGGATTGAGGGGCGGAAACAATCTCGACAGCGAAACGTGGACAGAAAGAAATGATCCAGATAATCCAGCCGCCGATGAAAGGGTCATCGGACCGACTGTGGAGATCACGGTGACTTGGGATGATCTGGATCGACCCAAGAGACTTCAAGAGATACTGGGGATGCCTAAGGCCGAATATCGATTCGGAGATAATCGATCGCTCATTCCGATTTGGAAATCCGGTTGCATCGTCTGCAATGTCTCCTGTCCCGGGGGTAAGATCTCCAACCATTCGCTCACTATCCGCGATCAGGTGATGGAGCGACTCAGGCCGCGATTGGACTTGAATTCTTTACCGGAGGATGGAACGTGGGTGAGGGTGAGGATTTTCAGGTGAGACACTGTAGCAGTGTCTTCCAGACAGCTCATGCACCGGCCGTCCGGAAGGCTGCAGAGGTTTAACAATGGTTCGGAATTGGTTGGGTCTTTCACTCGTCTTCTTCTCTCTGTACGCAATGGCCGAGGAACCGGGGTATCGAGAACATAAGTTGGTTTATGACGAACCGGCCATGGTTTGGGATGAGGCATTTCCCTTGGGGAATGGACTGCTCGGGGCGCTGGTCTGGGGAGATGGTCAGCCATTGAAAATCTCTCTCGACCGGACCGATCTCTGGGATTTACGACCGATAACCGAGTTTCAATCTGAGGAATACTCCTACGCAACCATGAAGCAGTGGGTGGAAGAGGGTCGTATCGAAGACTTGCGACGGGTCTATGAGGAGCCTTATCACCGCGCAGCACCAACCAAAATCCCTGCGGGAAGGATCGAGATCGAGGTGGGAAAGGATGCATCCTTCGTGGGAGGGAGTCTTTCTCTGGCGGATGGGGTCGCAACCTTAGCTTTTTCAGACGGCACCCAAGCCCAAGTTTGGGTCGATGCCACCCGAACTAGTGGACGTATTCTCATCAATTCGGATAGCAAGATTATCCCCAACCTCAAAGCGCCCACTTTTGGTGGAGCCAAGGACCAGAATGACAGACCCGCAATCAGTGCTGGGGATCTGGGCAAACTGGGTTACGATCCACCCAAGGAATCGAAAGAAACCAACTCGGCCTCCTTTATTCAGGAGGGATGGGGTGGTTTTCAGTTTGCAGTCTATTTGACTTGGGAAGACCAAGATGGAGTCTGGCGAGGTTCTTGGTCCATCGCAACATCCGAAGAATCCGACGATCCTTTGGCCTTGGCCAGGGAAAGAGCGGTCCAAAGTTTGAAGGAAAAAGATGAAGAGAACCTGAAAGAGCAAGTGGAGTGGTGGAAGAATTATTGGGAAAGAGGTTTTATTTCGGTCCCGAATGAAACACTCGAACGCCAGTGGTATTTGGAGATGTACAAATTTGGCGCCGCCACTAGACGGAAGACGCCGCCGATTACCCTTCAAGGTCCCTGGACCGCGGATGATGGAAAGCTCCCTCCTTGGAAAGGGGATTACCACCACGACCTCAACACCGAACTCTCCTACTGGCCCTGCTATTCGGGGAACCGTCTGGAGGAAGGCCTGGGCTTCCTCGACTGGCTTTGGGAAACTCGGAACAACTGTGTCGAGTGGACCCAACGATTCTATCGCCTACCGGGTATGAATGTTCCGATGACCGCGGACCTGGAGAACCGTCAAATTGGGGGCTGGCATCAGTACACCCACTCCGGGACCACCGCCTCATGGCTCGCTCATCACTTTTACCTCCACTGGCGGTACAGCATGGATCGGGATTTCCTGAGGGATCGCGCGTATCCCTACCTTCGTGATGTCGCCGTGTTTCTCGAAGCGATACTGGGCGAAGACGACAGCGGATTGCTCACTCTCGACCTTTCCTCTTCACCGGAGATTCATGACAACAGACTGGAAGCCTGGTTCAAAACGATCACCAACTACGATCTCGCACTCATCCGGTGGACTTTCGAGAAGAGCGCCGAGTTGGCGAAGGAACTCGAGCTCGATGACGAAGTGGACCGTTGGTTGGCGATTCACAAGAGGCTTCCGAAGATCGCTCTCTCGGAAGAAGGGTTTATTCTAATCTCTCAAGATGAGGCGCTCGAAGACTCGCACCGTCACCACTCTCACATGATGGCTATCCATCCTTTGGGTCTTATCAATTGGGATGGCGGCGAAAGGGACCAACGAATTATCGAGTCTTCCATGAAGGAAATGGACCGGCTCGGGACCTCCCAATGGACTGGATACAGTTTTTCCTGGCAAGGGAACCTTTGGGCACGCGCAAAGAATGGAGAACGAGCGGTGGAGTTCTTGGAGATTTTCGCTAAAGCATTTTGCTTGAAAAATAGTTTTCATTGTAACGGCGATCAAAGCGGTGAAGGATATTCCAACTTCACTTACCGGCCATTCACTTTGGAAGGAAACTTTGCCTTTGCTGCGGGCGTGCAGGAGATGCTCCTCCAATCCTATTCCGGTTCGATCCAGATTTTCCCGGCCATACCCGATGATTGGGCAATTGCCTCATTCAAAAACCTTCGGGCCGAGGGAGCATTTATCGTCTCCGCAAAACGTGAGGGGAGAAAAATCGCCGAGGTCGCGATCCATTCAGAGAGGGGCGGGCTTTGTCGAGTGGAGAATCCATTCGGAGAGGATGGATTTGAAGTGGAGGGAACAAACTCGACCGCTTCTGTGACCGAGGATGGCGATATCGTCATTGACACGAAAGAAGGACAGCGGATCCGACTGAAGAGGAAGTCTTGATGACCCACATCGATTGGGGAGTTTTCGTCCTATATCTGGCCGCGACCGCCGCCATCGGGTTCTGGTGTGGCAGGAACCAGAAGAGCGCCGAGGACTATTTTCTCGGTTCGCGAGAAGTCCCCTGGTGGGCGGCGATGCTTTCGCTCGTGGCAACCGAGACAAGCGCGGTGACTGTGGTGGCCATTCCGGCGCAAATCTACGCGCCCGGCGGCGACATGGGTTTTCTTCATTGCGCGATCGGTTTCGCCATTGGGAAGATCTTGATATCGATCTTCATCCTCCCGTTCTATTTCCAGAAAGAGATCACCACTCCCTACGAGTATCTCGGGACCCACCTCGGACGCGGTGGCCAAGTCGCGGGTTCTCTGCTGTTCGCTTCGGCTCTCTACATCGGGGCCGCCTTTCGTATTTATGTCGGGGCGATCCCTCTCAAGGTGGCGACGGGGCTCGATCTCACCCTGTGCCTATTGATCATTTCTCTCTTGGCAATGGCCTACACACTCATGGGGGGGCTGCGGGCGGTCATCTGGACCGATGTCTTTCAGATGTTGCTCTTCTTCTTCGGGGGAGGGGTGGCGCTTTGGTTCATTATCGGCGGGCTCCCCGATGGGTTTTCGACCCTGCTCCAGTCGATGAGGGAATCTGGAAAGATCGGTCCATTCGACCAACCTCTCTTTGTCGACACCGGATTTCACAAGGTAGATGAGGGAGGATGGGCTTATGACTGGTCTCAACCGCATAACTTCTTCGCTGGTTTTCTCGGCGCCGCGGTCCTGACTCTCGCCACGCATGGAACCGACCACTCGAATATTCAAAGACTCCTGGCCTGTGCCTCATTGAGAAAAGCAAGGTTGGCCCTTGTGGTTTCGGCGGTCGTTGTCTTCTTCCAGTTCGCTCTCTTCCTCTTGGTCGGAGCGGCTGTTGCCGTCTTCTACGATCAAAAGGGAACGCATCCAGAACTCGAATCGGGAAATTCGATTCTGCCTCATTTCATCACTCATGAACTTCCGGTGGGGCTTTCCGGTCTGTTGATCGCCGGGATATTCGCTGCAGCTATGTCAACAGTCGATTCTGCACTGTCCGCACTCTCTGCAACGACAGTGACCGACCTGCGAGGTAAGAATACAAAGAGTTCGAACCCACTAAAACAAGCTCGGCTTTGGGTCATTATCTGGGGAATCCTATTATGGATGGGATCTCAGGGAGCGGCGACCATTGGGAAACGTGACTTGATAGGCAGTATATTCACCGCCTCAACGACCATCTATGGCCCCTTGTTGGGGGTATTTTTGATTTCTCTCTTGCTTTTCAGGAATGGTGGCATGACTGGGAAATCCTGGATTCTTTGGCCCGCCATTGCTTCCGGGTGTCTTGTTCAAGGAATGGTATTCTTGCTTGGGCAGGAGTGGGCCCTGGGTGAGAACGCAATTTCAATCGCTTGGCCCTGGGTCGCGCCGATCGGGGCTGCAGCGACACTCATTCCCGCGATGGTATTGAATTACTCAGTGGGGGCGCGAAAAGATTAGCGTGGAGGAACCTCAGAAGTCGCATTGGGGACATTCATTGTGGAACGGATTTCTAATTGGCCCGAGGAAGTGAGATCTTCCTCGACACCCTCCTCAAGGGCTGTAAAATCCAGAATCAAATCGCCATCTCCGTTCGTACTCCCAGGCGCCAGCAGCGAGAGACGCTCAGTTTGCTCGGGAGAAACACCCACCTCCGCTTCTTCATCCCCACGAAACAACAAGAAATAGAGAATGGCAAGAATGAGGATTGAAACGACAATGAATTTCCCTTTCCCACCACCTTCCGTTTGCAGGATTCGGTCGACCATTTCTTCGGGAAAGGTTGGATGTGTCTCCCAACGCCCGGCTTGTCGAAGTTCCCCGATCACTTGACGGACTCGTTGGGAGTCGATGCCCGCCTCAACTTCGCTGGCTAACCGCTTATCGACCTCTTCAGCCTCTTCAGGGGGCAGCAAGCCGTTGTGATATTCCCAAAGGTGAAGAAGCCATTCTTTCCGTTGCCGACGGTTCATGTTCTTCGGTACTCCTCCATGCTCATGAAAGGTCTATGGGTTAGATCATCCCGGAGGGGAGGGTGGGGGTCAACAGGAATTGATTTGGATAGAAAAGTTATAAGACCTCGCGTGGTTTACTACCTCGGGGAGGCCCGATCAACCCACGCTCGTGCATCGCATCGAGGATTTTCGCAGCTCTACCATAACCAATACTCAGGCGTCGCTGGAGGAGTGAGGTCGAAGCCTGTCCGGCTTCCATGACGATGTCGACAGCCTTGTAGTACTTCTCGTCCAACTGATCGTCCGAAATCGATTGACCGTTTTCGTCGAATTCTTCCTCGGGATCGAAGTTGATGTCGAGGTAGTCCGGAGGGGCCTGTTCCTTGATCATATCCACCAAGCGCTCGACCTCGGCGGTAGAGATAAAACATCCCTGAAGCCGCACGGGTTTGGAGGCACCCCCGGGATTGAAGAGCATGTCGCCACGCCCGAGGAGAGCTTCGGCTCCATTCCAGTCGAGCACCACCCGAGAATCGTTCCCTTGAGCGACTCGAAAAGCAATCCGAGCAGGGAAGTTCGCTTTGATCACACCGGTCAGAATGTTGACCGATGGGCGTTGTGTGGCCAGTACCAGATGCATTCCGACCGCACGCGCTTTCTGGGCGAGACGCGCAATGTTGGTTTCGACCTCGGCTTTGGCCACCATCATGAGGTCAGCTAACTCGTCAATGATAATCACCACATAGGGCAAGAACCCGGGAAGAGTCACCTCTTCATACTCACCTTCATCGAGCGAACGCTCGCTCCATTGCTTCATCCGTTCGTTGTATTCTTTCAGGTCGCGAACACCGGCCTTCTCGAGAAACATGTAACGCTTCTCCATCTCTTCGACCGCCCATGAAAGGGCTGCGGATGCACAGTGAGGGTCGGTCACCACTGGAGAGAGAAGGTGCGGAATGTCTTGGTAGAGGGAGAGTTCGACTCGCTTGGGGTCCACCATTAGGAACCGGACTTCTTTTGGCGACGCATTAAAAAGGATCGAACAGATCAGGCTGTTGACTCCAACGGATTTCCCTGTCCCGGTAGCCCCAGCGATCAGGAGGTGCGGCATCCGTGTCAAATCAGCCGCAAAAGGCTCACCGGAAATGGTCTTGCCAAGAGAGAACGCGAGGCGAGAATCGAGCGACCGGTAAGCTTCCGAACAGATAACTTCGCTCAGATAGACATCCTGCCTGTGTTTATTGGGAATCTCGATTCCAACCACATTCTTTCCAGGGACTGGAGCGATGATACGGACGGCATGAGCTTCGAGCGCCAGAGCCAGATCATCTTGTAGATTAGTGATTCCACGGACCTTGACGCCCGGTGCGGGACGTAGATCGTAACGAGTGACCACGGGGCCGCAGTGGGCGGCCACCACCTCAACCTTGATGTTAAATTCGCCGAGGGTTCTTTCGAGGATTCTCTTGTTCGTTGAAAGTTCCTCTTTGCTGGGTCCCTTGTAGTTCTGGATAGGAGGCTCAAGAAGATCCATGGATGGAAGTTCATACGCTTGATCTTCTCCACTAAAAGTTGTGGAAGTGGATGTCTTTCTGCGTTTTTCTTTTCTCGGGTCCTCAATCGAGGAATAGGCATAGTCTTCGGGAGTGTAAACTTTCAATCCCTTCGAATCGGTTTCGGCATCTTCCTCTACATCGAGCCCCGTCAAATCAACTTCCTCTTCTTCCAGTTCCTCGTAATCCTCCTCTATCTCAAGGGTAGGAAATTCCTCTTCGCCATCGAGGCCGAGCGCCGGTATCCCGCGTAGTGGAGGGAGTTCTTCTTCATCCCAATCCACTTCATCTTCCTCGACTTCTTCCTCTACCACCGCTTCATCGACGATCTCGCGAAACTGTGCGTCCCATGGGAGGTTTACCCACCACTCTCGAACTCGCTGAACGCGACCTCTGAAAAAAGAATAAAGATCCGAAATCAGAAAATTCGTGGTCAAGAGCAAGGTTAAGACTCCAGTGGTCGTCAGAACCAGATAAGCTCCCACCTTGCCAAAAATCAGCATGACACGCGCAAGCCATGAACCCATGAGTCCGCCCGCAATCCAACTGGCGCTGGTACTGCCATGAAGAGAGATCGAAACAAGAGCACAACAACAGGCCAGGAGAATCAGGCAACCCGCGAACCTCAGTGCCGGGAGAAAGGGGGTCAGCCGGTTCCGATGATCATCCCGTTGGAACAAGACACCCCAAGCACACAAGACAAGCATGGGTGGGATGAGGTATGCGCAGAGTCCGGTGAGAAAGAAGAGAGTCCAGGCCACCAGGTTCCCCGGAGTTCCGATCAGGTTGCTGGTCGTATCGGTAATGAGAGTGCTCCAGGAATTTGAATCCCCGACTGGATAGGAGATCAGAGCGAGAAAAACAGTGAGTGATGCGGCGGTAAACAGGACCCCCAACACCTCTCTGCGACGCTGCTCTTCCAGCGAGCCCCAGAACTGTTCAATCGGAAAGGGTTGCCTCCCGACCTGTTTCTTTTTGACCAGTTTACGACCCATTTTCCCCGTCACCCACGCAAGAGAGGCCTCCTGAAGTTCCCTATTATTGAGAGGATTTGAGCAAATCGACAGGAGTGCCTATTCTTTAATTTTCGACCTGATGTGAATTGACCTAAGCTAAAAGTTATCAGGAAGTAAGGGAGGTCCGGTTGACAGGATAATGCCTTCCAATAATAAAAGGAACGGCGCCTATTCAAGTCATCTTGTTGGGCTGAATCGCGCTAATCTATGGGTGTGAACTACATTGAAAAGACCCGATTCGTGAGATTTTGAGAGAGACAAGCCTAGCCAACCTTTAGATGGCATTTCCAGCCACACCCGAGATACGTGGACACAGCTAATCCCAGACTCGCGATAATTGCAAATAGTCTTCATTCCGATTATTGTGAAAACCATGAGTTTTCGAACACCCCTTTCAACGGTAATCCTGCTGACTGGACTTTTTTTTCCACCCACTGGCCAATGCCAGTCAATCGCGGATCTGGATGGAAATGATGTTGTCGACGGTAGAGATATATTCGCTTTTGTCGCTCAATGGCTTGCATTCGAACCCGCACCCGCAACTGGGACCCAGGTGGGTTGGGTCGCCCCACTCGTCGGACAAAGCGATACATACGGGGTATCCGGAAACGCGACGGTCGTATGCGCAACCCAAATCCGAATTGATGATTTCTCTTACTTGAATAACGGGCCTGATGTGTTTCTCTATTTGATTTCCGCGAACGGCGATGGAGATTTCACGCCCAGTGAAGGGGCGGCGGGTTTGTCAATCTTTGTATTTTCAAATGACGCCTCGGAACCGTTTACGGGCGAGACTCTTCAAGTAGATTTACCCGAGGGAGTCACCATTCAATCCTACACCCACATCTCAGTCTGGTGTCGACAGTTCGGCGCCGATTTCGGATCAGGAAAGTTCGCACCCTTGAAAACATTGGAATAAGAGTGGTCTCGCCCGCCCGGGAACCTTCGCACCGATTCATTCACTCTCCGTTATGCCCTCTTCCTGGTAGACCAAATTGGGAAGGGTTCCCTCCTTGAGGGGCGGGAGCGGAAATCGATCGATGTTGATGCTGTCGCCAGAATAGTTCTTGATAGGAAATCCGGTATCAAATTCTCCATCGTTCGCCAGAAAGTAGTTTTGAAAGGTGTCGGGACAATCCCTCAGGGAGTCTGGCAATGGATTTCCAGAAACGATTCGACCCTCATCGGCCGACTCAACTTCCACCAACACAGAGGGGATTCGATTTTCAAACCCAATTGACCTGTCTGATGAAAGGAATGTCTCAGCGGATGTTGCCAGAATCCAATCTTGACTTGCTTCAGAATCGAAATAGATCCCCAATTTCCCTTTGAAGGTAAACCCAGAAACCTCGGTGGCATTCTCGAATTCGTTGAATACAGTGTAGTTTCCCCAATCGGTATCAATCCTAAGTGCGACTGCGTCTTGGCCCGCATCGCTGGAAACGGGCAACTGTTCGACTTCCCGTATGAAGAATTCTCCGGTGTTGTCGGTGGGCTCATGGATTCCCACAAACACACTTTCGAGTTTCTCGCCCTTGCGTGTTACATCGAGGTATCGAACCCGACGCCCCGCTTCCTCGAGGCTTCGTTGTCCCGGAGCATTCGAGGCTGTGGCTTCATCCGCCTCCGAAAGATTCCAAAACCGAAACGCCCTTCCTTCTTCCGACCAAATGGCTCTCCAACTCTTATTTGAAGGGACGGCCGATCGCAAGTCTCGCAATCCGAAAATGTCTTCTTGGGCCAAACTGGATCCGACAGAGGGTAAGGGGGACTCATCGGGAAACTCAATCCCCTCAAACCTCAATTCACCCTTGGTATCGGAACTCGCGATTTCGGAGTAAAGTCGGTAATCGTGACGATCCCCCCCTTCGACTCTGAAGACATCAACGGCGAAGGATTTTCCATCCGGTCCTTTGAGAAGAAGGACTAACCTACGGTATTCGGAACATTGTGGGTATGCCATCGATTCCGCCTCGACAAACGAGGCCTTGGGAGTGGTGGCCAATAGGTTCAGTTTAGGAACCCGCTCAGGCGCGCCCCAAAAGAGCTGATCCGAATCATCCACCACCACTAGATTGTGGCTCTTTGTGCTCCTGATCCATTTGTTGATTGGCATATCGCCAACATAACCCAGATCGCCAAGGACACCTGTATCGTTGGCGAAGTAATAGAGCGCGAGGTTATCGTGGTGCCGATGCCCTCCCTTTGGGTTAAAAGCGAGTGTCAGAACCGATCCATCACTCCCTTCTCCGTGGCGAAAAATCGAGGTCATCCAAGCCGGAAAATAAATCTCTGGCATCTGGAAAGTCTGGTCTTCCTCGAGATCCATCGGGTCCAAATGAAACCGTCCGAATTGATCGGGGATCGGTCCACCGGTCAAAGCGGGGAACTTTCCTCGAAAATACTTGGGATATCGTTTAAGGCCATACTCGATGATATGACGGCTAGGTCCTCCCCCCACATGGGTGTCCGAAAGTGGGAGGTATTTGTAATCGGGCCCCAGCTGGTCCAGGATCGAACGGTACATCAGTTCCAGTTTAGTATCGTCGCTGTAGGGATCGTAAACGCCTTCGCGATCCGGGAAATCCTTGTCCCATTGAAACCCATACAATGTCTCTGGAATGGCTATTAACTGGGAGAGGTACATGTTGGTGTATGAGGGACTTTCGGTACTCATTCCGTCATAGAGAAACGAATTGTCTCTGACTATTTCATATCCACGGATCGCGACATCGGCGAGTTCAGGAATTCCGAGGCACTTTGCGACAGCTGCTTGGGCATGATAGATACGTGGCGCTTTGTTGTTTTCCTCGTCCGCATGACCTTCCCCCCCGACATACGGTTCCGCGCCGATCACATATTCTAGAATGAAATCTCGCTCAACTCTCAATTTTTCCTCGTCGCTCCAAACCGGCGATCCATCCGCTCTTTCTGCATCGGCAACAAAATCGTACGCGACACAAATAGATTTCATTCCGCTAATACCATCGGTGCTCGGATGGGTTCTGCCACAGCCCCAATAGGTCTGAAGCATGGCTGCTTGGGTAACCGAGTCTTTTCGAAAGGCATTGGAAGAGAGGTGTCGCTTCCATTCAATGGGTAGCTTGGTGTGATGCCAGGCAGCATATAATGGATCGCAATCGGCGATGGTGTCCCAGTAGTCATGATACAGCCACAGCGAATAACACTCCGCGAACCGCAACATGACTTCCTTGGTTTTTTCCGCGTAGATGGGTTTCTTCGTAAACTGATACGCAAACGAAAGTGAGGTTAGAGAACGCTTCATGAAAGCGATTTTCTTTTCCCGGATGATTCCAGTGAAACTGACATGAACCGGATAACCGACCCAATGATAGGCGAGGTCACCCGTACGGTTTTCGGGGTTGGCCTTCTCCCGGTCGTTCAGGTAGTAGGTGAAGGATTGACCAGACCGAGGCGCTTGCAGAGTTGCTGTTTCCGGGTACTCCTCACTCGGATAGACATGGCCGCATTCGCGACAGGAGAGTTGGTTAGGTTCAAGGTGACTCCATCGAATCAATGAAGAACCCACAGCCTCCTGGGATTTTTCTCCCACGCAACTGGGGCAAGTGAACCCATAGGAATTGCAGGGAGTCAGCGTGGGTATCATCTTCTCCACATACCCGGGACCTTGTTCAATGATGTAGTCTGCAAGGTTAATGCTACTTTGAAGCCAACCGCGCGTGGCTTCATCGTTCTCGATTTTGCTTTGCAATCGAGCAAGTGCTTCCTTGGAAAACATCGTGGGGCGCTCGATCCGATCGCGTCGGCGAAGCATCTTCGTCTTGCGCTCTTCCACTTGATCGCGGAATTTTTTTTCCTCCTCGGAGACCCCCGGTTTCTGCCATTCCATGAGACCTTCTCCACCGACGACTGCCCGAATGTACTCGACCTTTCGATCCGATGCGGAGCAGGTGGATGTCCAAATCAGAACGAATGGGATAAGAAGCGGAAGTATTCTCTTCGAGGCCATGATATCTCCTTCAGAAATTGAAGCCGGGCGGGGCTTTCTAGCGGGCCCGATGGTTAGATCGGGATCTGGAGCGACTCAACATACTCTCCTGAAATACAGTCTTTATGCTTCTGTGGTGGGAAAATCAAGTATAACGAGAATTTATCGTCAATCTCTACCTTGACGGGTCCAATTCCAATCCTTATACGGTAACTTGTCCACCTATCCGAAGGCCACAACCTTTGATTGAAAATGATCTCGACGCCGCCGATTCAGTCTTAGAGATCGAAAAGACTCTGGTCTCAATTGATAGGTGGAATCGAAAACAAATGGAAGGAAGACCAATATGTCAGGAAAGAGTTTTTCAAGAAGAAACTTTTTAACCGCCGCTGCAGCAACAACAGCCGTATTATCGGTCGATGGAGCCCAGGCGGCGTACAGAAAAGAGGGAGACAAACTCATCAAAGTCAAACCTCGGACAGTGTCACCCAACCAGAAACTGAACTGCGCGGCGATTGGAGCTGGGGGAAAAGGGAGCAGCGACATCGGAGCCTGCGAAAACGAGAACGTTGTCGCACTTTGCGATCCCGATTGGGATAGAGCCGCGAAATCTTTTGAACGGTTTTCCAATGCGCGTCGGTTTAAAGATTACCGTGTGATGCTCGAAGAAATTCCCGAAATCGATGCGGTGACTGTGTCTACCCCGGATCACACCCACGCTCCCGCCGCCTACATGGCGATGAAGATGGGGAAACATGTTTATGTCCAAAAGCCGCTGACTCACACTGTCGCCGAAGCTCGCTTGCTACGCGATACAGCGCGCGAAAATGGAGTCGCGACACAAATGGGAAATCAGGGCCATGCTGGGGATGGAGTCCGTAATCTTTATGAAATGATTTGGTCCGGCGCCATCGGCCAGGTGAAAGAAGTCCATATTTGGACGAGTCGCCCGGTTTGGCCACAGGGTATCTCAGAGCCACTCGAACCACAGGTCATCCCCACCACCATGGATTGGAATCTTTGGACCGGGAGTGCACCGATGCGCTCGTACAATGAAGGCTATGCTCCGTTCAGATGGCGCGGGTGGTTGGATTACGGTGCCGGGGCTTTAGGAGACATGGCTTGTCACATCATGGATCCCGCTTATTTCACACTTCAACTCGGCGAAGCCTCAAGCTTTACTGTCGAGGTTTTGAGGGACGAGGGAACGAATAACCAAACCTTTCCGAATTCGACCGTGGTCAAATACAGTTTCCCCGCTCGCGGCGTTCTGGGACCCGTGGATGTCTATTGGTACGATGGCGAGTTTATGCCTGAACGCCCCGAGGGAATCGCGGAAGATGTTAAGTTGGGCGATGGAGCTAATGGCTCGTTCTTCGTCGGGGAAAAAGGCGTCCTCTCAACAGGCGAATATGGCGGCAACTCGAGAATCGTCCTGGGTGAAAACATGGCCGAATATCAAGCTCCCGACCCCTGGCTCCGGAGAATCGAAGGCGGAATCCATGAGGACTGGTTGCGAGCCTGCAAGGGCGGACTGCCAGCCTGCTCCAATTTCGAATACTCCGGTCCATTCACAGAAATGGTCAATTTTGGGAACCTCGCGGTGAAATTCGGTGAAAAACTGGAATGGGACAACACTAAGGGAGAGGTCATGAATGTCCCCAATCCCGCTGAAATAGTCAGCAAGGAATACCGGAAAGGATGGGAACTCCCCATCTAGGCATCCGTTCCAATTCATTGATTTGTCGCCTATAGGCGACGCCTAACCTGTTGATCAAAGCCCTGCGGAAATCGTTCCGTAGGGCTTTTTTTATTCCTTTCCATCGTTTTTTACACAAAAACTGATCTCTTCTAAATTCGGATCCCAAACTCACCACAATTTTCATCGGTAAAATATGAATAATATGCTTTACAATGTAAGTTGTTTACAGTGATGCTTGATTTAAAATCGTAAATGTCATATATTTAGTTTTACTCGCAAATATCATGGTGGTAATCCACGGAATCCAACTTACTCGTGCTGCTGGTTCCGTATTGAAGATGAGGAGAAGATGATGAGGAGTTGGTCACTATTAGCCGCGCTGATTCTATGCATAGACGTTTTTCCCGCACTGGGCCAATGGGTGGAACGCGAATATCAAATCGAGTCTGGATGGAATGCGGTATTCCTCGATGTCGAGCCTTACCCATCCGCGTGTTCAGAGCTGCTTGATGGACTCCCAATCCAGGGGGTTTGGTCAAGGCGCGACGATGGGTCCACGATTAAGGTCGTGGGTCCGATCCCGGACCTCCTTTCCCGGGAACAAGAACTTTGGCGGGTCTATTATCCCCAGGACACTCCTCATTCTTCCATCAACAATTTGACCCATCTGGAGGTGGGCCGGGCGTTTCTGATTCAAGCCTCCCAATCCTTTACTTGGAATGTCGAGGGTCGACCGCTCTTCATTGACCGCGAGTGGCGACAAGGATCGCTCAACCTCGCGGGGTTTTATGCGGGAGATGGCAACGATGCGACCTTCATGGATTTCCTGTCGCCTGAATCCGATACGGGGATTCGTTTGGCCTACGATCTTTTGCCAACTGGCGGCTGGACCGAGATTACCGACCTCTCCACTTCCATAGAGGCGGGTAAAGCCTATCTGGTTCAAGGAGAGTCCAAACGTGGCGCCGGGGCTGTCCAGACCGAAGTGGGAACAGGTTTCTCATTTGAGTATCCACGAGGCACGAACTCCCAAACCCTCAAACTGATATGCGAAGAGGGTCAATCAAGGAACGTACAGATCGCATTGGGAAACTCAGCCGATATTCCAGATGGGTCGCCAAGTTTAGGTCAAGATCCCCCCATCCCAATCGCGGGTCCGATCGCGGCTCGTTGGAAACTAGCGGAACATCCCTCCGATCCATGGAAAGATTTCCCCGCCACTGTCCGAATGGATGGGTCTGCAACTCCCGAGGCGGAGATCCGTATTGCGATCGACCGACTGACCATGGGGAGTGGATCTCCCAACGATATCAATCAGGGCATTCTCACGGTTACCGACGACGGAGGGTATTCTCGCCAATACGGAATCAGTGGAGAAAGACTCGATCCCACTGGACTGTGGATGGGTACTGTGACTCTCGATGCTGTCAGCATGCCCTTCGAACAGGGTATCGAACAGATTCCCGAGTATACTCCTGCAAAAACCGAATTCCGAATCCTCATTCATGTCGACGAAAACGGCGATCTAAAACTGATCGATGAAGCCACTCAAATGTGGCGTCCCATCGGAAATCATCCAGATGGCGGAGAGTTTGTCCTCCTCACTCGAAGCATCCCAGACGATCTGAGCAATGAGCTGAAAGCAGGCCTGAGAGATGGTTCGATTCCCGACCCGTTGCGGATCAGTACGGTCAACTTCGATTTACGAGACAATGACAACGCGCCGGTCGACCTTCCGATTACTGGCGGGTTTGTGCCGGGGGCCACCTTGGAGACCACGGTGCTTCTCCGCGACGAAAACCCAACCAATCCCTTCCACCACAAATACCACCCGGATTTAACAGTTTTCGAAAACCCCCTCCCATCGGAGGTTTGGAACATCAACCGCGAGATTTCTCTTTTCATCGACCCGGAAGAATCGGCCGAAGAGGCCGAGGCGGGATGGGGAGATTCCTGGCTTCGCGGGACTTACAGCGAACGGATCACGGGTATCCATGAGTACGACATCCAGGTCGCCGGTTCGGTCTACTTTCGCCACCTCTCGCGTATCGGCGCATTGAACGGCGAATGAGAAAAGGAACGAGACCGATGACATTAGCAGCCCAATCACCCAAAACCTCCCCCGCTCAAAGGAGTGTCTCCATCATGTTCAGAACATTCATACTATTCGGAATCGTTGCGAACCTCATCCTGATACCAGCATCCTCCAACATCATCGGTTCGGCGGACCCCGGTTCGGGTAACTACCCAGCAAGTGGGATGACGCAGCTCGGAACAATCGATGTCCCACAAGCCGGGTGGGTCACCAACGATGCGGCCTCCTCTCCTCGGTTCCTCGAAATCAATTCCGACAAGAACTTAGCTTATGTTGGCGGGGGTGGTGCGACCCCGCAGATACTG
>JAJDBZ010000421.1 GCA_029261095.1 Candidatus Omnitrophota bacterium
CTCCCCCCATGGCGGATTACGCACTCCGTGCTAATCCGCCCTACGACTTTTTCCGCTTCTTCTTCGGAGGTTCGATCAATGGCGCGGTGAGTTGTTGGTAGAGGTCGAAGAGGAACTCGACTCGTTTGCGTTCGGAGTCGAAGGGTTGTTTGCGGTAGCATCGATCGACGGCGCGGTCGAGTTTTTTGTGAGCGTCTCTGAGTTTTTTCGGCATGGCGAGGGGATCGTAGAGGTCGGCCAAAGTCTGATCCGGAAACGCCTCCCTCGTCATGGGTTAAGGGGATTCTAGCCTAAAATAAGTACAGATGCTCACTTTCGAAGTCGGGCAAATTCTTCGAGCACGTGGTTTCGAAAAACGATTTTATCGCTTCTTGCTTCTCTTGGCTCATTCCATCAAAGTACTGAGGCGAAATCACGAAGTTTTCACAATGCTGAAGAATGATTTTGGAAATGAGGTATCGCTGGTAATATTCTGACGCGCTTCGAACTCTATCGAGGAATTGATGAACAATCGGTCGATCAACCTCTGTGAATGTGAAAATCACATGCACATTCTTGTCAAGCGGGAACACATTAAGGGTCACGCGAGCGACGTCCTCAGGCCATTCTAGATCATCCAATGAAAACAGGGAGCTCACGCCAATGGAAGGATTAAGGTCGGCAAATTCAAAATGCAGATAATGTACTGCAGCATAGTCTCCCCCGAGGTACGCCTCGTCGAAAATCCTCTTGTACCTGTATGTGTCATAGGCATTTACTAGCCAGGCGGTGGCTTCGAGTCCAGCAGCGTCCGGCTTGTCACCCGGCGACAATCCCCCACTAACCCTTGCCATGTACGCAGTCTGCTTCTTGTATGCCTTCTCAAAACACGCATGAGCCTCTTTCAGAATCGACCGGTAGGAGATGAGAAATAAATGTTGTGGATTGGAAAAGTCACAATGGAACGCATCTATCGGCTTGAATGTTCTTTCATCGTGTTTGGCACAAAGGCCCATGAAGATCGTTGCTTTGTTTCTGCCAACCAGATTAAATGCGACGCTGGATTCTCCATCGGAATTGTGACGCAGGGAAGGCATAATAACATGACCGTTCCTACACAACTGGTCCAGAATGCGGGCGTTCTGGAGAGAGTGGGCGCGAATTGGCTGTTGTTCGCAGCTTTCTTCAGGATCAAGGCATCTTTGCCATTTCGTTTTCAGTAAATCGAAGTAGATTTTCTTTGATCCCGATTCCAAAATCTTCTTCTCCAATCCGCACTCACTTCACCGCTTCACTCCCCCCGAGTCGTCTTCTGCGTGTCGATCAAAGGCGCCTTCACCCCGGCTTTTGTACTCCCCCAACATAACGCCGCTATGGAAGACATCGGCCCGTTCGCTTGCGGCGTCCCGCCATTCGGCGGCGAACTCCATCGCGTTGGAACGGATCTCGGAGAGGGAGAGTTTCATGTGAGCCTCCAGTCCTCGTGGACAATGTCAGTGAAAGAAGAGTCTACCTTTATCGGTGGGTATGGGAAGGACGGTTACGTGTGGGGCCCATCGGATGGGAACCCGATGGGGGAAGGAACGAGGCGGAGCCACGTTCCAGCATCGATACAAAGTATTGGGTCAAGCTTGCCACGCCCTCTGCGCCCTGATTCCCTTCTCTCGGATTGACCCTGTAGCGCCGTCTTCTAGACGGCCAGTCAGGCGTAGCCGTCCGGAAGACGGCGCTACGGGTTCGGGGTGCGATGGCACGAAGGGATTCGTCCGCGAGTGGGTTCGAGAAGGAAATCTCGACCCAGTTGAGAGCCGGAGGCACGTTCCAGCGCCGAGTTGGAATTCAGCCGCTGTACTTGAAATTGTACTCCGCGTCTTTGAGCAGGGGGGCGATCTCGTCCTTGGGGGAGAGACCGGTCGGTTCAATCGGCCATTCGATACCGATGGCGGGATCGTTATAGAGGATGGATCGCTCGGCGTCGGGAGCGTACGTGTTCGTGCATTTGTAATAGATCAGGGTCTCTTCCTCGAGCGCCAGGAATCCATGGGCGAAACCGACCGGCACCCACATCGCGAGACCGTTCTCGGCGGAGAGTGTCCGCCCGACGCCTTTCCCAAAGGTGGGAGAGCCCTCCCGGATGTCCACCGCCACATCAAAAATCGATCCGGACACCGCTCGGATCAGCTTTCCCATCCCGTGCGGTTCGATTTGGTAGTGCAACCCACGCAGCGTCCCTTTCGAAGAGAGGCTCATGTTGTCTTGGAGGAAAGTTTCCTCGAAACCCTCCGCCGCCCAGTTTTTGCGCGAGTAGGTTTCGGTGAAAAAACCGCGATCATCCTTGAAATAACGCGTTTCCACAACGCGAACATCCTCGATCTCAGTCGGGGTGAATTGGACCAAACCTGGCATCGGTTTCTCTGACTCCGTCTCAACCTAAGATTTTGAAGGGTGAATATAACCCACCTTCCCGCGGTTGAAACCGGGGGCGTTTTTTCGGAGTGACCGATCCGGTATCCTCCACATTTCCGTCCGCTGTACTAAGGGGATGGAAGAACCCGTCAAAAGATTCTTCTCCCCTCCCTGATGGGAGGGGCTGGGGGAGGGTGAATGGTCGGCCATCCACCCCCACCTAGCCTCGACTCTCAAGGGGGAGGAACTGAATTGTTCAATCAGAATGGAGATTTTAAATGTCGCTAAACATCAAGACTCAAAATGAAGCCGAACTCGACCTACTGTCGGTCGGCGAATGCATGATACGTCTCTCACCGCCGGGCCATGGGCGGATTGAGTTTGCGAGCACCCTGGAAGTCTGGGTGGGCGGCGGAGAATTCAATGTGGCCTATGCTCTGGCCCGTCTCGGGATGCGGACCGGCTGGACCTCACGGCTTGTCGACAACCCGTTGGGACAATTGATCATCAACCACGCTCGCGCGGCCGGGATGGACACCAGTGAAGTGGTGATGGTTCCCTATGATGGAGTCGGGATCAAAGACCGAGTCGGTCTCAACTTTACCGAAGTCGGCACCGGTGTCCGGGCAAGCGTCACCATGTACGACCGGGGTCATGCCGCCGCGGCCCATCTCAAACCGGGCGAGATCGATTGGAAGAGGATCTTCTCCGAGCGTGGAGTTCGCTGGCTGCACACCGGCGGAATCTTCACCGCCCTCTCCGAGGACGCAGCGGCCACTTGCAAGGAGATGCTCCAAGCCGCGCACGAGGCCGGGACCATTGTCTCTTACGATCTCAACTTTCGTTCGAAACTCTGGTCGAGCGAGCGTGCGCAAGAGGTGACAAAGGACTTAATGCAGTATGTCGATTGCCTCATCGGCAACGAAGAGGATTTCCAAAAAGTCCTCGGGTTCGAGGTGGAGGGAACCGATGACAATCTGTCCGACCTCCCAGTGGAGAACTACAAGCGGATGGTTGAAAAAGTGGTTGAAACGTACCCGAACGTTCAAGTGGTGGGCACCACCCTGCGCGAAGTGAAGAGCGGCCTCATCAACAACTGGGCGGCCATCCTTTATGCCGAAGGGAAGTTTTATGAATCGCGCCAGTTCGAGAATCTCGAGATCGAAGACCGTGTCGGCGGCGGCGATGGTTTCGCTAGCGGGTTCGCTTACGGTTTTCTTAATGGCATGACCCCGCAAGAGTGTGTCGAGCTCGGAGCCGCCCATGGCGCCCTGCTTCAAAGCACACGCGGTGACACCAGCCAGATCACCAAAGAAGAGGTGATGCATGTCATGAAAGGTGGATCGGCCCGGATTAAGCGGTAGAATAAAAGAACCCCACCACCGCCCGAATGAAGCGGTAGGATGAGAAAACCCCACCCCCTAGCCCCCTCCCCGCAGTGCGGGGAGGGGGTTAGGGGGTGGATGTGGTTCCGGAAGGAGGGCACAGTAAATGTCCGAATATCTGACAATGGAGGAAATCAAGAAGCGATACCCGGATGAATGGGTGTTGTTGGGAGATCCGGAGAAGGATAAATCTCTGCAAGTGCTGGGAGGGGCGCTTTTGAGTCATGGAATCGATGACAAAGAAGTTCTTGGGCGCGTGAAGGCGAATCCACCGAAGAACTCGGCTTTATTCTTCACGGGTGAACCAGACCCGGATATCGCGTACCTCCTATGATTCATAGATTCAATCCACACCGAGGGCATATATTGGTGCCCACCGACCTAAAAGGGCCTGTGGGGGCCACAAACCTACCGATGGTTTTGGATACGGGGTCAACCCACACGATGGTCAAGAGGGAATCGTTGGAACTCGTCGGCGTGAATTTGGATGAGGGACTCCTCGAAATCGATTAGCCTTCAGCCCCCATGCGCCATCTGAAAATGATGCGCCGCCTTTAACAATTTTTCCTCGCCTAACGCTGGACCGATCAGTTGTAACCCCACGGGCAGACCTTGGGAGTCATTTCCACACGGAATCGAGATCCCCCCGATCCCAGCTAAGTTGACCGAGTTGGTGAACACATCCGCGAGGTACATCGACAGCGGATCGTCGGTTTTATCGCCAAACTTGAAAGCGGTGGTGGGAGTGGTGGGGGTGACAATCAAGTCGACCTTTTGGAAGGCTTGGTCGAAATCCTGTTTGATCAGGCGCCGGACCCTTTGCGCTTTCAAATAATAGGCATCGTAAAATCCGGAGGAGAGAACATAAGTCCCAAGCATGATCCGCCGTTTCACTTCATCGCCGAAACCCTCGGCCCGAGTCTTCGCTGCCATATCGACAATATCGGTGGCGTCCATGTGACGGTGGCCGTACACAACTCCATCGTAACGGGCCAAATTCGAACTCGCCTCGGCGGTGCAGACAAAATAATACACCGCGATGCCGTAATCGGTGTGGGGCAGACTCACTTCCACCGTTTCGCACCCAATGGACTCGAGTGTCTGGATGCCTTTCTCGACTTCCCCGCGAACCTCGGCGTTGAGTCCTTCTATGAAATATTCTTTGGGGATGCCGATTTTGAGACCCTTCAGATCCCCCTCCAGCCCCTTGAGGTAATCCGGAACGGGATGAGAGAGAGAGGTCCCATCCATTGGATCGTGACCCGAGATGACATTCATCAGCATGGCGCAGTCTTCCACCGTTTGCGCGAAGGGTCCGATCTGGTCGAGAGAAGAGGCGAAGGCGATCAAACCATAACGGCTCACTCGGCCATAAGTCGGTTTCAGTCCGACACAGCCGCAAAAGGCGGCGGGTTGACGGATCGAGCCGCCAGTGTCGGACCCGAGGTTGAGGACAGGAATACCGGCAGCCGAGGCGGCGGCGGCTCCCGCGCTGGACCCCCCGGGGACACGGGTGTGATCGGCGGGGTTTTTGGTGGTGAAAAAGGCGCTGTTTTCGCTGGAGGACCCCATGGCGAACTCGTCCATGTTTGTCTTTCCCATGATGATGAATCCCGCGTCCTTGATCTTTCGGACCACGGTGGCGTCATAAGGTGGGACAAAATTCTCAAGCATTTTTGAGGAGCAAGTGGTCTTCACCCCCTCGGTGCAAAGAAGGTCTTTCACCCCGATAGGCAAGCCCGCCCAGGGTCCGAGTGCTTCTCCCCGTGCGCGTTTGCCATCGATCTCCTCTGCCTGCTTCAAAGCCTCATCGGGCAGGAGAGTGACATAAGCGTTGATCTCTTCGTTGGTCTTCTCCAAGCGCGGAAGCAGATCTTGAACGACTTCCTTGGCGGAGACTTCTTTACTCTGAAGTTTCTTGGCTAATGCAACCGCGCTGTCCTGCACTCTGTGCTCCTCGGTCTTTCTTCTAGGCTAACTGGGAAAGCGGGATTGAAACCGATGGAGATTGGGGTGTCAATGAAGGAGTCTACAGGTAAGTGTCCGCGGTGGTTTTATATGTTTTCTCCAAGGTTTCCCGAGTCTTTTCATCGAGTCTCAGCATCTGATCGACGAGGACATCCAGGACGAAAGCCATCGGGACTCTTGAAACAATCTCGGCTCGAAGGGGATCGATGTGAACTGCAGTTACCAAACGTATATCGGAAAGTTCGGATACGGGTGATTGCGCAAAATTGGTCAGACACATGGTTTTTGCTCCCGCCTCTCGGGCGACCTCACCAGCCGAGATGATCCGCTTGGTCGTGCCTGAGAAGGAGACCATGAACAATACATCTTCCGGCGTTAATGAAACCGCCCTCATGCGTTGAACTTGGTCGTCAGACACAGCCACAGCTCGGATACCGAACCGTGTCAGCCGGTATTCGATCTCTTTGGCGGTGATCGCCGAGCTGGCGAATCCGACAACCAGGACTGTTCGTGCATTAAGGAGAGTTGTAGCTGCTTCACGGAGGAGTTCTGGGGTAATCATCTGAGCAGTATTCCGAAGATCTTCGAAACATTGTTCCTGAACATTGATGACCGGATCATCCGACTCCTCTTTTTGGTAGGCGGTTCGGAGGGCGAGGTCCTTTGTAAGCTGAATCTTGAGGTCTTGAAACCCGGAGTAACCGAGGCGTTTACAGAATCGAACCACACTGCCATATCCCGCCCCACTCAAACTAGCGACCTCTGTGATCGAGCGGTAAACCACATCCTCATTTTCCAGGACAAAATCGGCGACCAATTTCTCGGTGTTCGTGAGTTGG
>JAJDBZ010000422.1 GCA_029261095.1 Candidatus Omnitrophota bacterium
CTACAGCGACACGGAATCCAACTCAAGCACCACCACTTGACCCTGATTTACCCCCTTCCTTATAATCCCCCCTCAAAACTTGCCACGATGCACCACTCGTGACCCCGCAATCCGGCTGAAAACGAGGGTCGGACAAAGAGCAACTACCTTTGTACATGTGATAAGAAATTGCCGTTTCCCAAGGATTTTGCGGATTCCAATCGATGTCGGATCCGTAAAATGCCTGGAAGGCTCCGAATAAACTGAACCAAACCACAAGGAGAACAAGAGAGTGCCTAAAGAAAGAGTCCGCCCCTATCACAACGAACCCGGGTTTCTGGAAGCCCCCCCGATTCCGGTCTATCAGTTTCACAAAACCCTAAAAGAGGTCATGGACGCTGGGGATATGACCGCCGATGAAGCGAAAAAGCTTCTTGAGGTTATGGTCCGCATCCGCCTTTTTGACACAACCATCGGTGAACTCAAGAACGAAGCCTACAAAGACCCGACTGTTAAATACCGAGGCGCGACCCACCTTTGTGTCGGTCAAGAAGCGGCGGAAGCGCCGATCAGCGTCGTCCTGCGCCCCGACGATTATGTCACCTCCAACCACCGTGGGCATGGTCACTCCATCTCCAAAGGGACCGACACCAAATCGATGATGGCGGAAATGTTTGGCCGTGAGGCGGGATGCTGCAAAGGAAAAGGCGGTTCGATGCACGTGGCCGAGTTCGAGCGCAACCACCTCGGCGCGAATGCCGTCGTCGGTGGAGGTCTCTCGATCGCGGGCGGCGCGGCATTGGCGGCCAAGTATGCGGGAACCGGGCAGGTCGTAGTCTCTTACATGGGCGATGGTGCGGTGCAGGAGGGTGTCTTTAACGAAACAATGAACATGGCGACCGCTTACAAAGTTCCCGCTGTCTTTGTGGTCGAAGACAATGGCGCTGCGATGACCGGACGTCTCGAGGATGTCTCCAACATCAACAACTGCGCTGTCCGAGCTTGGGGGTACAACATGCCAGGCGAAGTCGTGGATGGCACCGATGTGCTGGCGTGTTGGGATGCTTACCGTCGCGCCTGCGAGCACGCGCGATCCGGCGAAGGACCGTTCCTGCTGGTGATGATGGTGATGCGTTACAAGGGACACTCGCTCTCCGATTCCTGCAAGACCTACCGGAGCGAAGAAGAGGATGAGATCTGGAAGAAGCAGGACGGTATCGAGAAATACAAGAGACAACTGATCGAAGCCGGAGTCATGACCGAAGGGGAGATCCAACAGGTCTTTGACACCATCCAAGCGGAGATCGATGAAGCGGTCCAGTTCGCCTGGAAAGCCTCGGAACCCCCGGTGGAAACGATGCTGGACGATGTTTATGCGGAAACTTTTGATCCCGAATACGAAAAGCTCAAAAAGTACAGCCACTACTCCGAAGGCGAAGCGGCAACGGAGCGTAAACTCTCGATCAAGGATGCCATCAACGAGACCTTAGCCCAGGCTTTTGAAAACGATCCACGAGTGATCTCCTGGGGCGAGGATGTGGGTCCTTATGGCGGCGCGTTCGGAGTGACCGCGGGGCTCACCGAAAAATATGGAGTCGAGAAGAATTTTGACGCTCCCCTTTCGGAGGGCGCCATCGTCGGGTTTGGACTTGGCGCAAGCATGACCCGTCACATCATCCCGGTGGTCGAGATCATGTACAACGATTTCCTGGCTCAAGCCGAGGACCAGATTCAGAACCAAGCCGCCAAGGCACGCTACATGTATGGGGGAAAAGCGAAACGTGGAGTGACTGTTCGAACCACGATTGGTGGTGGAAAGGGTTATTCCTGCCAGCATGGTCAGGAGTTGGTTTCGAAATATTCCAACATGCCGGGCCTGTACATCTGCGTCCCTTCGACCCCATTCGATGCGAAGGGTCTCTTAAACACAGCAATCTATAGCGAAGATCCGGTGATCTTCTTCGAACACCAGCTCCTTTATGGTGGCGCCGTTTTCGGAGCCAATGTGCCGGAAGAGCGTTACGCGATTCCTTTCGGTCAGGCGAGCATCATTCGCGAGGGTGAAGATGTGACTGTGTGGGCCTACTCGAGAATGCTGCATGTTGCCTTTAATGCCGCGAGAAAACTGGAACGCCAAGGCATCAGTGTCGAATTAATCGACCCGCGCACGACAATTCCTCTCGATCTGGATACGATTGTTGAATCGGTCAAGAAGACCCGGCGTCTGGTTTGTGTCTCTCAAGGAACCGATTCGGGAAATATCGTTCACACCATTTACAGCAGGGTGCAACGCGAACTCGACTTCCTTCTCCCGTTCATTCCGGTCACCGCGCCGGATGGAGTGATGCCGATGGCGGCGAACCTTGAGGACGCTTTCGTGCCGAACGCGAACCGTGTGGGCGACGCGATCAAAACCATTGTGGAGCAGAGCCCTGTAGTAGCTTAAGGATCTCTCGCTGGTAAAAGGGTGTATCTTTCTCAGATTGGGTCTCGTTGGAGACCCAATCTTTTTTTTGCCCAGCCAATGAGTCTGTGGGGTCGGATACCTTTTGGAAGACTAAGGTGACTCTCTCCTCTTCTCCAATCGGTGTGACTGAATAGCGGGTCTGAAACCACTCGAAAAATTCCTTGCGGTAAAAAGGGTAATAGAGAAGTTCCGAACCAACAATAAAATCGGGTGGGGACTCTGTAAGGTCTTTGTATATCGCATCCAATTTCTTTCGATCAAACCTCGAGGAAGAGCCTTTTTGAAGATGGTGCGGGAAGACTGCGAGGTACCTTGTGGGCGAAAGCATACCCGTTTCGAGGTAATACCGTGCCATGTAACCATTAGAAGCCCACA
>JAJDBZ010000423.1 GCA_029261095.1 Candidatus Omnitrophota bacterium
CAACCACGGCAGACTGTCTTTTCGCATTAACCACGCTTCCGAGACGATCGTCCCCCAACCACCCGAGTTCCGCCACATCTCGCGGAGCACCCTCGGGCCATCGGCGACTCCCTCGCCCTTTTTGAATTGGATTTTTAGATGGCCGTCTTTCACCGCTTCTTTGGGGATGTCGAAAGTAAAAAAGTCGCTGACTCTTTCGGGGAGTTCGACTTCCTCCGCGATCACCGTGTCGTCGGCGTAGATCGTTTGCGACTTCTGGTTCATTCGCATTGCGTATCGGTCTTGGTACCAGGGGCGTAAAAGGGTGAAACGGATCTGGTACTCGGCTTCGGGATCAAGGTCGCGGTACTCAAACGCGACTCCCTCCTCCTCGTCCTGGGTGAAGCACATCGATTTTTGGCTCGGGGTGTTTGCCTCGGAGAGCATCATCGGCACATAGGGTTGCCCGTGGTCGTAGGGGTAACCGTTCACTAGGTTCGGCGAGGGATCGAACGTCCCGCAATTGTCGTAGAAGCCCCCTTCGCCCGCGATCTCGTAATGGGCAACCAACCAGAGCGCCTCACGTTTCGCATCGCCGTCGAATTCCTGAGCCTTCTTCAATTGACGCTCATACCAGCCAAGCCCCACATAATCGTGTTTGAGGTTATACATCCCTTCGTTGCGAACCCCCATCATCACGTTGCTTTCCTCCCCGAGACGCAGCGCGTCTTCATGCAACGCCATCATGTGTTCGGTCGGCTCGGGAGTCGCGGTGAGTGGGAGCGCCGCGGCAATCGCTTCATCGAGGTTGCCACTCTCGAATCCCCGCCGAACGATTTCTTTGATTTCCTTCTGACGGTCGTGCTGTTGTTGGTAATCGAGTTTGATGTATTTATCGAGCGAGGCCTTCACCATGTGCTCGCGCCAGAGCCAGTGGCTTTTCATCAAGTGATCCGGCATCTTTTCTCCCGCGCTCTTCACCAGTTCATAATAACGATCGATCCCCGGCTTCTCATCGATGGATCGCTCGCGGTCCTCTTCCAGGTTTTCCTCCAACTCGAAGAGCGCCTGAGCCATCATCGGCGCGGCCTCTCTTCCGAACCAGGTCCGGCAATACTCGTTGACCACCTCCTCCACGGAGGTGTGCGGCGCCCAAAGAAGACGCTGCCACATCCACTGGTTGAAATGATCGTGATGCCCGCTGGAGTGAGTGATGTCTCCCACACCATAGGGGAGGAGTTGATGGAACAGCCAATGATAAAATTTTGGCCATGCATAAAAGGTGAGTCGGTCGTACACCATGGTGAGCGCCTGATCGGGGCGTCGTTCATAAATAAAATGATTCCAGGGTGGGGGTAGGTCGCCATTCCGGTCGGCGCGTGGGTACATCTGGACATACCCGTGTTGGGCGTACCGCCAATGAGTCAATTCATTATAAAAAACCAATACCTGCTCCGGCGGCAACTGGTGGATTATCTCCTGGCAGTATCTCGCGAACGGTCCCATGCCTGGGTGTCGAAAGAGATCCATCCGGTGAGTCTGACGGTGCCCCGGTTGCCAGCTCATCGCATCCGACCCGGGACCGTAACCGAAGGCCCATAACCAATCGCGCGGTTCCTCCTGCAGGTATTTGAAGATGGCGATATCGTCCTCATCGTCGAACTTCTGGTTCGTGATATAGACCCGTGTCTTCGGGTGGTGTTTGTGAATTCCTTTCGCCATCTCCTCGACTGTCTTGAGGAAGGTCAGCCCATAGGGATTGCAGAGATCGCACTCGCAGCCACCCCCATCCCCACCATGAAACTTGACGAAATCGAATTCGGGACCGTTCTTGAATTGGTTCTCGCAATTTTTGATCTGCGCCGCCCTTGCCTCGGGAACCGAGAGACAGAGATACCCAGTTCGTCCAATCGATTCCTTCGCTCCCCACTCCGGGGGTCCCGACCCGGTGTTTGCACCGAACCCGCCTTGGGTCATCAATCCGAACGATTTGATGAAGTCGAACATCGCCCCCGGACCGGTGCTGAAGACATTCGCTCCCGCCAACGCGTAATCGAGGATGACCCGCTTCCGGTCTTCGTCAGTCCAGGGGCGCACTTTCCCTTTTCGGATGGCCACACCGCTCTGCTCGAACTGGGTTCCCCGCACCTCGAAAGCCGGAGCGGATCGAACCGAAAGAGAGGAGGGAATTTCAAATCCGCTGTCCGTGAATTGGGCCTGTCGAAGGAACTCGCCGACCGCGTACAGACACCCCCGCTCGTCGAAACCCGCCGCGAGGAGTCTGTGCCGCCCCTCGTCATCGATCATCTTCAGAAGGAAACCTTCGAGACCTGGATCGAGTTCGGTTAGCGGATCGAGCCGTTTATTCTCGAAGATTTCGGCGATAGCCTCAGAGTGGTCTTGGATGCCGAGGAGGATTTGGAGATCACCCTCCAAGAGTTCACCCAACTCCGATTCTCCGACAACCGAGGTGGGCACCCCGCTCGACTCCGCGAGACGATCTCGAAGTAGTTCGGCGATTCGAAGTTCCACCGACGTGGCGTTTCTCCCAACCGCGATAGTCGCCGATAGGAAATGGGAAAGTTCGTTCCCGACAGCGGGGAGTGAGATGAAAATCAGAAGGATTGTGATCATGAATCGGTGGGTCATCGATGTCTTTCCTCCAGGTTGATTGCCATGTATTTATCCGTTTCGGTTTGAATCACGAAGGGCACGAATAGGGCCGAAAGTCGCGAAGCAATAGAGCAAGCTGCGATGCTTGCCGTATTCGTGTCCTTCGGCCTCCTTCGCGTATTACGTGATTCAAAAAAACTGCATCGAGGCCCCTCCCCTCATCTTCCACCACCCCTTACCGTCGTCTCCCCTCCATTACCCACAACATCGCCATCAACCCAGCCAAGGCAAAAGGAAAAACCGAACAGGAAAGGATCGCGGTCCGGATATCCCACCGTTCCGCAATCATGCCCTCCAGCCAGGGTACGAGCAAGCAGCCAAAGTTTCCACCTGCCGCGAGCAGTGAAAAGAGAGTCGCCCCACCCTGTGGAAACCGGTCGGATGTCATTCCCAGGCATGTCGGCCACAGTGCGCTACAAGCAAATCCCACCATGACACAGGCGGACACCGCGATCCATGGATTTCCATGCAAGGTGCCGACCAGATACAATCCGCCACAGGCAAGCGCTGAAAACCCCACCACAGTGTGAGGTGGGATCCGCCCTTTCTCCATGGATGCCAGCCACCGGCCGAGACCCATCGCGATGGAGAAAGCAGTCAGGAAATACCCTCCCATCGCTTTTGTCATCCCGAGTTCTTGTTCCGAATAGGCCGGCAACCATTGGGCAATGCCTGAATCGGTCGCTCCGACAAGAATGATCGCAGTAAGGGCGACATAGAATCGGGGAAGTCGGATGAGGACGCGCAATCCCTGACGGGCTTTTTCCGGATGAACCAACGGCGGTAACTCGGTTGTCACAACTCGGAGACCCCAGTATGCGGGTATGATTGCCAACGCCAGCGTGACCCAGCGCCAGGAGACCTCTGCTTCTAATCCCAAAGAGGCGATCGCCAGGGTCCCGACTGCACCGACACAGAAAAAAGAGTGAACCCGGTTAAGGGTCGAAGATTTACCCTCAGTGCAGGTGGCGGAAACGACTGGGCTGACAATCATGTCGAGCATGCCCGCCCCAATTCCACCGATCACACTCGAGGCCAATAAGACTGGATAAGAAGGTGCTAAGCCAAGGACCACCAAGCCTGCGGATGTCAGGAAGAAACCGCCACCCATAAAAAGTTTGGCCCCCAGTCGATCGGCGAGCGGGCCGCATGTGAGAATACCGATGATGAATCCGATAAAAAGGAATGCCGGGATTCTCCCCAGCTCCCCTTCCCCGAGGCCACCGAATACTTCCGAAAATGTGGTGAGGTATACGGGGATGAGATTTGCGGCGAGAGCGACACAGATCATCCCTCCATAACATATCCGAAGAATTCGATTCGATTTCAAGCATTCCCCCCTCGCACCCCGGTGGCGATCCGTTAATCCAAAGCCGAAAAAACGGTGCAGCATAATATCCCCAACATCCTGTGAACAGTCTTTTCCCCAGAGTCCGATCGTCCTTTGGTACTGGGTTCCGATATGAGATACCTTGAGAGATTTTCAAGGAACAGAGAACCACAAGGGTCCGTATCCAACTTGGGAGTTTGGACTTTTGAGAAAAAATCAAATCAACCTCTAGTAACCCCGCGTGAAGTATGACTATAATACCAATGTGTAATCTAAACCGCTTTATGCGAGTTGCATTCGCCTGATTGTCACTAATACGAAAACTGATGGAAACAGGAGATGACAATGTTATTGTCAGCAAAACTATTAAAAGGTCGGAAGATCGGTGTTACCCAGAAGGGTTCCACGTACAGGAATCGTTCAAAGGCCTTTACCTTAATCGAGTTGCTAATTGTCATCGCGATCATTCTCATCTTGATCGCCATCGCGCTCCCGAATTTTCTTGAAGCTCAGATTCGAGCGAAGGTGGTCCGCGCGAAGAGCGAGATCCGTACACTCGGGATCGCGATGGAATCCTATTTCTTGGATTTCAAAACCTACCCAGCCGAGACAGAGGGCGATATCCGATCAAGGAACGAAGCAGGATTGTATTGGCTGACCAGTCCAATCGCTTATATGACCTCAATGCCTGACGACCCGTTTGCGGGAACCACTCAGAATGGCAGACGTGTATTCGAAACCGGTGGAGTCGAACGTGCCGATTGGCCATGCATCGGAACATGTATGGAAACCTGGGTGATCTATAGCAGCGGACCCAGCGAGCAATCCGAACCCGCGATTCGATCCTCGGACCCCCATTGGTCGGACACCGGGCACCAACCGAATATCGTTTCCTATTCGGCAACGAATGGGACTCGTAGCGCCGGAACCATTCACCTCTATGGGGGTGATGCATTCTGGATCGGCGTTCGTCTCCCAAGGGCCGATCGCAAAGCATACAAAACAGCGGCTGGGGCCTTGGATGCGCCTCTGATGGCCGACGGCCTTCCATACTTGCATCGTCTGCCTCCTAAGGGATTTTGATGCGACGGTTAACTTGAATAAGACTCCTCTCCCTCCCGATTGTAAAAAAGGGGAGAGGGGTGCATTACGGTCAAATGTATTGTGGAGTTGATATGGGTATTTTAAAATTTTCGGGATGCGCGGGTTGCTCTTCATGGAGGTCGAAACCATGAACCGATACCTCCGTTCTCTCGAAATCTCCGTCGCCAAACGGCATCGGGGTGCGTCCCACCCATCTAATGGATCCAAATCAAAAAAGGCGAAAGCCTTCACCCTGATCGAACTCCTCATCGTCATCGCCATTATTCTCATTCTTATTGCCATTGCCCTCCCCAATTTTTTAGCTGCTCAGGCAAGAGCGAAGGTCGTGCGTGAGCGCGCCGACATCCGGTCCATTGCCACGGCGATCGAATCACTCCGTATCGATTATGATTTCTTGCTAGTCGATTTCTGGGACGACGATGACGATCGAATACTGAGGGCCAGGTTCCGTGGCGGTTTGAACACCGACGAACCCCCCCGCTTCGCCCCCTGCTGTGCCACCCACGGCACCAACCGCCGAGGCGGGACTAGCGGAGTTTTCGCTCCTCTCACCACTCCGATTCCATACTTGACATCAATCCCAAACGATCCCTTTGTTTGGGAGCGAGGGGACTTGGCGCTCATCGATGACGACGTCATTCCTCCAGTCACTTACATGTACCACGACCGCGAATCAAAAGATTTGAAACTCATGGCCAACAACCCAAGTCGGGATTTCCTTGGGGTTATGGGCTGCTACGTGGCGGGGGCTTGTCTGCCCGGAACACATGGAATCGAGAAACCTCTTTCGATGGACCACTACCTGCTCATCGGAATGGGACCCGACTCGGAGAGAAACGACGATCTTCCGACACCGTACGCTCCCACCAACGGAACAGCAAGTTTCGGGGACGTCATTTATCGGTCCGATGGGGGAGTATGACCCATAGGTTTTTTACTTGAAAACAATTGGGGTTCAAGCCCCATTGAAGGAGAAAACAAATGTTTGAAATCCGCCCAACAAAAGTTTCAGGTTTCACCTTGATCGAGCTGCTTATTGTCATCGCGATCATTCTCATTTTGATAGCCATTGCGCTCCCCAATTTCTTGGCTGCTCAGGCGCGATCGAAAGTGGTCCGCGAAAGAGCCGACATGCGAAGTATCGCAACCGCGATCGAGAGTTTGCGAGTCGATTACAACATCCTTCTGGTCGACTTTTGGGATGATGACGACCGCCGAATCTTGAACGCGCGCTTTTGGGGACAGACTGTTGGTGGCCAGGTTGGCGATGGGAGGGGGCCGCAATTTGCCGCTTGCTGCTCATGGCACAACACAAATAATCGGGGCGGAACCACCGGAATGTTTTCACCCTTGACCACACCTAGCAAATACCTGTCCTCTGTCCCCATCGATCCATTTGCCTGGGAAGTCGGGGATACGGCATTGATTTCCGATGATGTCTTCCCCCCGGTGACCTACATGTATCACGACCGTGAGGAAGGGGACCTGAGATTAATCTCCGAGGATTTCAAGGGTGTTTTCGGTTGTTACCGTGCAGGAGCATGTGCCCCAGGGACTCATGGAATTCAAAAGCCCCTGTCCTTGGGTCACTATCTGTTGATCGGATTCGGTCCCGATGGGGAACGGTCATACGGCGAACCGACACCTTATGCACCCACCAATGGAACCAGCAGCCGTGGCGATGTTATCTATCGCTCCGATTCCGGCACCTGAGTCCATTCTTTGACATTGTTTCTCAATGGAAGGGATTTGTATGCTTCGTATTGCATCTGGACTGATTCTATTGCTATTGTCATATTCCCCGGCGGCTGGTTTAGAATCGGAACTTATTTTTCCCCCAGGACCCTACCATAATCACAGCCCGGGTATTGTCGAAGCCCCCAACGGCGACCTCCTCGCATGTTGGTTTCATGGACATGGCGAGAAAACCGACGACACACTCATTATCCAAGGTGCAAGGAAGAACCAGGGTACTTCTCAATGGTCCGAGCCTTTTACGCTGGCCGACAATAAAAACCTTCCCGACCAAAATCCCGTCCTCTTCATCGACCACAACCAAATCCTCTGGCTCTTTTGGATTTCCTCACTGGACAACACCCGTCAAACCTATCTCCTCAAGTACCGCACTTCTTCCGACTATGAAAATGAGGGACCTCCGAAGTGGGACTGGCAGGATGTTCTCCATTGCCGCCCCCAAGGCCTCCAAGAGGTAGTCTTGGAAATGGCCGAAACTGTGGACCAGCAGTACGGTGAATCATTTGATAGTGAACCCAAATACCGCGAGCGACTCGATCTCGCGCTGAAACTTGGGAAAGAAAAACTCTGGCAACGATTAGGGTGGATGCCTCGAGGTCTCCCGATCACCCTCGATGGAGATCGCATGATGATCGGTCTCTATTCCGATATCTTCCTCTGCTCGGTCGCCGCTTTTACCGAGGATGGTGGCAAGACTTGGGAATTTGGCCACCCGATTCGGGGGTACGGCGTGATCCAACCCTCCCTTGTTCAGAAGCGGAATGGGGATATCGTCGCTATGATGCGTGATAAGGCGCCATCCAAAAAAATCCGACATTCCGTATCTAAAGATGGTGGGATGACCTGGTCGTTCTCTGAGGATATGGCAATCCCAAACCCCGATTCCAGTGTTGCGGCTTGCGTCCTGGAGAATGGGAACTGGGTGTTGGTTTGCAATGACACTACCGGTGGCGATCGCGGTGGACGGACACGCCTCGCCGCATTTATCTCCGAAGACGAGGGTGCCACCTGGCCGACCAGGCGATACCTCGAAGACCAAGACGAAACCTGCGCCGCCGCTTATCCCACAGTCATGCAGACTCGCGATAGGATGATCCACATCGTTTATACATACTCGCCCTCCCCCAACGAAACGATCAAACACGTTTGGTTCGATGAAAAATGGATCCATGGGGAAGGGAATTAACAGAAAGAGGTTTCATGGAATGATCAGATTTCTTTGTCTTATCATGTGGTTACCGGGGACAGTTGCTTGGGGACAACCTTCTAAGTTGATCGATCTAAGTGCGGCGAACATTCTCATCGCTGAAAACCAAGGCGCCCAAGCGAAAGCGGCGGAGATGCTTCAGGAAGAGGTCGAAGAAAGAACGGGGATTTCGCCCGCGATATCAACGAACTTCGATTCAAAGGAAACACCAACCATCCACCTCCTGAGGGTGGATCAAGCTTCAAAAGATCTCAATACAGGAAGCGTTCCCGACCTTCCGGAGGGATTTTCCATTTGGGTCGACGGTTCCGATGTCTACCTCGTGGGCCGTGACGATCGAGGTGTCTTGTTCGCTGTGGGAAAACTCCTTCGTCTCCTCACCATGATGCCGGGTTCGATCACTCTCTCATCGAATACTCTGGTGACCGAGTCTCCAAAGTACCCGATCCGTGGACATCAAATGGGATATCGACACACCGCAAACACCTATGACGCATGGGAAGTCGAAACCTACGAACAATACATTCGAGATCTTATCTGTTTCGGGACCAACAGCATTGAACTCATCACGGCCCTCGATCCAACCGAAACGGATGGACCGGTCATGGAGACTCCGCAATGGGAAATGAATTTGAAACTGGCCGAGCTGGTTCATTCATATGGTCTCGATGTCTGGTTTTGGATGCCGCTGGATGGGGATGTCACCGACCCAGAAGTTTCCCAACAGGAAATAGAGGCCAGAGAAAGATTCTTCGAAGCCTGTCCCGCCATCGATCATCTGATGGTTCCAGGAGGCGATCCGGGGCGGACCACTCCCGCTGTGCTGATGCCCTGGTTGGAACAGATGTCTGAAGTTTTGCATCGACATTTCCCCGAGGCTGGGATCTGGGTCTCCAACCAGAAATTTAAACCTGAAGAGAACGATGTCTTTTTCAATTACCTCCACCAACACCATCCCGATTGGCTCACTGGAGTCGCATTCGGACCGGGTACTCTCATAACTCTGAAGGAAACACGCGAGAGAACCCCGGAACAATTCAGATTGCGACGCTATCCCGACATTACTCACTGTGTCCGCTGCCAGTACCCGGTCCCCGAATGGGATGGCATTTTCGCACAGACCCTCGGACGCGAACCGCCGAATCCCAGGCCGCATGACACATCGCATACCCACAATGTATGGGCCCACTTATCGGATGGATTTGTCTCCTACTCGGATGGGGCCCATGACGATCTCAACAAGATGTTATGGAGCGCTCTCGGCTGGAATCCGGAAACCGATATCGATGAGGTTCTGAATGATTATGGACGACTCCTGTTCGGCGAATCGCTCGGCGCGGATATCGCAAAAGGCCTGATCGATCTGGAAAAGAATTGGAGAGGCCCGATTCTGGAGAACGATGGAATCGAGCAGACCTACCATCATTGGCGCGACATCGGAGGGAAGAACGGGGAATTGCTCCGCGATAACTGGCGCTATCAAATGTATCTGTTCCGTTCTTTGTTCGATTATTACATTCAGGTCCGGCACGAAGTGGAAATGGGTTACCAAGGGGAAGCCTACGGTGAGCTTGCCAAGGCGGCTGAAATCGGGTCTACCACCGCTATTGCACGGGCACAAAGAGTTCTCGCCAAAGCGGATTCGGACCATGTCCGCACCGATCTACGTTCTCAAATCGAGTTTGTTGGTGTCACTCTTCATCAACTGATCGGCTATCAGATGAGCGTGCGCCAGCCCTTTCTCGCAAGGAACCCAGAGCGGGGCGCACTTCTCGATAAGGCAGACCGTCCGCTCAATGATCGTCCTTGGCTGGAAGACAGGTTCAATCAGATCCTTCAACTTGAAGTGGAAGAAGATCGCCTCATCAAGATCAATGAAATTATTGAGTGGGAGAACCCCCGGCCAGGTGGTTACTACGACGATCTTGGGAATGCGGTCAAACAACCTCATTTGGTTCGACAAACCACATGGCATGACGACCCCATGTATATGACCGGCCCTCAAGAAGCTCACTATCGGTCGATGAACAATGAATCAATGCAGATCCCGCCCAAGAGGTTCTCCTGGCTCGATCAGGCTCAAACCCTCTATGGCGTTCCCCTGAAAATGCACTACGAAGGATTGGACCCCAAAGCAAAATACCGAATTCGCATAACTCATTACGGTCGATACCATGCCCCCACAAAACTCGTGGCGGATGGGATCTATGAAATCCATGGTGCTATGAAAGACAGCGACCCGGTATGGCCAGTCGAATTTCCGATCCCTCCCGAGGCCACCAGGGATGGAGTCCTCGATCTAGACTGGGAACTCGTGGAGGGACGCGGCTGTCAAGTAGCCGAAGTTTGGCTCCTGAAGAATTAGGCCATTAAGGCCTGTTCGGAGTGTTCCTAAACCATAGTAAACATTGGACTAACGGAGATTAGTGAAAAGAGAGGGTCGGACGACAAAATAGTGGTTGAAGTTCGAGTCTGAGAGGAGTACCATGACTAAATGTTTAAGCCCTTCCTCTAAAGGGCTTTAGTGTTTTTCGATCTCATCGTAGATCCAAACTCGTATGGTTGTCGGAAGTACCGCCAGTTTCTGGCGGCTAATGAAAAAGGAGGTTGTCTTATGAACAAAGTGAATATTTGTATTGTGATCTGCCTGCTCGCGTTAGTGGCGGCAGTGTCACCCGTAGCTGCCCAGCAACCGCTGGCCAACCCATTTGAAGCAGGTTTTCTGGCTGTCGTGCCAGAAACTGCTTTTCTGCACAATGGTGTTGCCAATGGTGGTAACTGGGAGCCTTACGCGGATGCTTTCGGTGATGGCACCCTGGCATTTGCCGCGGGTCGTGAAGATGTGAACGATACCCTGGGTAGTGAAGCCACTTACGTCGCGTTGTTCGATACCAACAACAACGTGCAGGTGGTTGAGGGTTTCTTCACCACGACTAACTTCCCCAACGATCCTTGGAACCAAGCGACGAACGACACCGTTCGTACCTCGGGTAACCCTCCCAGAATTGGGGCGGATCGGACTCCCGGTGGTTCGAACTACATGCTCGGTATGGAAGCGACTCCTTGGGATTTCCCGGCACTCTTTCCGGGTTTCCAGGGTGGACTGAGTGGAACGTATACCTACACCGCTCAGATGGCTTGCATTCAGTTGATCCAAAAGACCGGACTCAGCATCGCCCCCCTCACTCAGGTTGTGGACGCGATGGATGATCCCTCATTCACTGGCATTCAAAACAATCAGAACCGCTTCGGTGGGGAAGTCATTGGTCTTTCCAATGGTGGATATGCCGTGACTGTGGAAGCCCGTGACACTTCGAATAGCCCCGCCGCCGGTAATGGTAACGAGCGCTGGATACCGCTGACCATTTACGATGCAGCGGGAACCCGGACTTTCGGTCCCATCAACGCGAACCAGATCAGTCAGGCCTCGCCGACTTCCGGATGGTCTAACCTTTGTGCCTACAATGGTGGTTTCGCCACATTTCACGGTGGAACTAATTTCCCCGGCGGTGGCGCCAACATGAACTTCTGGAACAACGATGGATCCCCGGCCGGTCTTTGGGAGCACATCGTGCGAACCAACATCGCCGATCCGCTTCCTCCCGCCAATGGAAATAACACTTCCATTTCGGGTGTCGGTGGTTCCTCGAACCGTATTCGCTCGCACCCCGCCAGCAATTTCGTCTATTACGTAGGTGAAGGCGAAGGCCTAGCTGGTGCTAATACGGGTGCCTACATCACCAAGATCGACGCCACAACTCGCCAGACCGTCAAAGAAGCTTTCGTGAACGATACCTTCTCGAGCCCAATGGAGCGTGTGATGGCAGGTGTCGATTCGAATGACAACGTCGCGGTCGTTTGGTCGACCGGTGGTTCTGAGAACCAGATGTTGTGCCGCACCTATGACAGCAATTTGGATCCGACTTCGGATGCCTTCTTTTGCTTCACCAATAGCAACAACGGTAACTTCACCGCACGTCGCCCCACTTGTGCGTTGGCCGATGATGGTCGTATCCTGATCGCAGGTCGTTTTGAAGGCCAGGGTGCCACCTCGTTGCCTCAGTACGCTGGTTCGCTTGATGACGATCAAATTGGTATCGTCCTTCAACTCCCAGCACCGCTCAATCTGTCGACAGTGGAAAACTGGAATCTACTTGACTAATCTGTAAACAAAGTAAATTTCCGACAACTCGAAACGGCCGGTCGAAAGACCGGCCGTTTTTTTTGTACGTCGGTTCCCAATTCAGGAAATGAGTCGAATCGAGAATTCCACACAGGACCAGCTGCGGGAATGACACGGTAAGAGTCTCGGTTATGATTGAGACTGAAAGGCGGACGGAAATTCTAGCTGACCAAAGAATGATCGATCATGGAATCCTCACTCCAAACACTCGAGTACGAGAAAGCACTCTCGGTCTATAAAAAGTTCTTTCGCACCGAGCTGGCGAAGGAAAGACTGCATCAGTCAGTTCCGACTCTGGATCTCGATTTCTTACAAACTCGCTTTTTAGAGATCGAACGATCCCGAAAGATCCTGGACTCAGGAAAGAGTTTTCCGTTTCAGGGTATCCGTGATCTCACTTCAGTAATCAGAAAAATCGAAATACCGGGTTCTGTTTGCGAGGGAATCGAACTCGCTCAAGTTACCCAGACCCTCGAAGGAATAGAGCGTCTCCGAAAATCTCTCCAAGAATGCGAGTCGCCGCTCGGACCGCTTCAGGTCTACCTGGATCAATTGATTCCCCAAAGAGAACTCGAAAAGCGCCTCAAAGAGTGTCTGGACGAAGAAGGGATGCTCCGTGATTCGGCCTCGCCGGAACTAAAAAAAATGCGTCAGCAGATACGCTCTCAAAGATCGCATATCCAAAGACGGTTGGAAGATTTAGTTCGACGCCCTCACATACGCGAAATCCTCCAAGAAGAGTATTACACCGAACGTCGCGGACGATATGTCCTCCCCATTCAGTCGAACCAAAAGCGAAAGATTCAAGGCATCCAGCATGGCCGATCCGACACAGGCACCACCTCTTACATTGAACCGATGGAACTGGTGGATGCCGGAAACCTTCTCTCGGAGGCGATCGAAGAGGAGGAACACGAAATCGCCCGTATCCTTGCCCAACTCACCGATGAGCTGCGAACGCATCTACCCACCCTGCGTGCAAACCTAGAGACTGCCACTGAATTCGATCTCGTGTTCTCGCTTGGGGAATATGCGCTCGATGTAGATGCGCAATCCCCGGAGATTGTTGCGTCCGGCCGCCTCGTCATCCGCGAAATGAGGCACCCGCTCCTGTTGGCCCAAATGAAACGCTCCGAGGTCATTCCCAACGATCTCGTTCTCGCAGAAGACTCCAATGGCATCCTGATCACCGGTCCAAATACTGGTGGAAAGACGGTCGTTCTCAAATGTGCGGGCCTGCTCACTCTCCTGGCCCTTTCCGGACTCCCGATTCCATGTGGAGAGGGGACGGTTATTCCACTCATTTCGGGAGTCTTCGCGGATATCGGAGACGATCAATCGATCGAACAATCGCTTTCCACATTCTCTTCCCATGTCGCCCGGATGACTTCGTTCCTGGAGTCGGTGCGACGAATCAATGAAGAGGGGGGGCGGTCTTTGGTGATCCTTGACGAACCCGGCGGGGGGACCGACCCGGCCGAGGGAGCGGCCCTCTCACGCGCCTACCTCGAAGAGCTCATTTCTCTGAATGCTTGGGTTGTCGCCGCGACTCATTTAGGGGATCTGAAACTCTTCGCCTTCGAAGACCCTCGACTGCTGAGTTGTTCGATGCGGTTCGATGGGAAGACCCTCGCGCCCACCTTTGAATTGTTGATGGACACTGTGGGGGAGAGCCATGGGCTGGAGATCGCAAACCGACTTGGATTATCGAGACAAGTCATCGAACGGGCTCAAGAGATTGTCCAAAGCAATCCCAACGACGCGGCAAAACTCCTCCACCGTCTCACCGAGGAGGAGCGCGAGGCGCGTAAAATCCGCGCGGAGATCGAATCCACTAAAGCGGAGATCGAGGAGAAACGAGCCTCCTTGATCCGTCGGATCGAACAAACCGCCAAGAAGGAACATCAGATTCTCGAAGCCGCCAAAAAAGAGGCGGAACATAAGATCCACAACGCCAAACGCCGGGTCGGACAAATCGAGGAGTTGATTCAGAAAGAAGAGACCAAACTCAAAAAAGGGTTTTCCGGGAAAGAGGAGGAACTGGTCGATCGCGAGAAAAGAATCGCTTGGCTTGAGAGAGATCTGGACCACCGTCTCAAGCAGATCATGGAATGGGCCAGTCGATTCCCCAACATGGCGCCGGAGATGTTGAAACCTTATCTCATCGAGAAGCAGCGCCTGGATCGGCTGAAAGAACCGGAGTGGAAACAGATTCTCCGCGAGATCAATGACGAAGAAAAGAATCTGAAAGAAGAGTTTCCCTCCACAAAAACGCGCATCTCAATCGAGAGTTCCGACCAACCCGAGTGGTCGGATATCGAAATCGGAGACCTTGTTAAAGTAGAGGGTATTGAACGCCCGGTCAGCGTGGTCGAGAAATCGGAAAGAAAGAAAAGACTTAGGGTTTTGATTGGCAACCTTGAGTCCGAGATCCCTTTCAAACGAATCCTGCAGCGGTTTCCTAAATCAGGCTCGACCCCGGAGAAGGAACCCGAGATGCCAAAACCGCCGACAAAGGGGTACACCGCTTCCGCCAATTGGGAGATCAATCTGATCGGCCAGACTGTGGAGGAGATGGAGACTCGTCTCATGAAATACCTCGACGAGGCCGCGCTCACCGGTTACGAGGAAGTTCGAGTCATCCATGGGTTTGGGACAGGAGCGCTACGCGAGGGAGTCCGAACCCTCCTCGGCCGTCACCCCGCGGTGAAGAACTTCCGCCCCGGGGAAGAAGGGGAGGGAGGTGGCGGCGCGACCGTGGTGAGGTTTAAGCGATAACGATGCTTTCGACCCAGGAAACACACATGCGCAGTGAGGGCCCCATCACAGCGGCCCGCCTCATGACAGATGCTCGAAAACCGGCATCTTCGAGGGACGGAGTTTGTAAGTCAGGACTCGTTTGATTTTCATCCACTCATTACGAAGTTTGGTGGATAAAGTGCGATACTGACCGGATTCAATTATCCCATCGTTGGGGACGAGGTGACCTTCAGCCACCCAGGCTTTCCCTCGGAGCTCTCCAATCTGGTCGTAGCTCTCGACCCATTCCACATCCAGGTCTCGCTCCGGAAAATCCAGAACCTCGAGTGCATCATTGGTCGCCATCAAATACTCGTTCGCCCCCATGGAGTTTTTCAGGAGGCGATGCACTGCGATCACATCGACCCCTGACAGTTCTTCGAAGGGTCCGATCTTGTGGATCAGGGCTTCGCCGGAATGCGCGATAACCTTGAGCTTGAGTGCGTCGACCTTCTTGCATGCGGTGCAGGGGCACATATTCGATTCTGCCAATTCCGTGACCCTTTCAGTAAAAACTTCAAAAAAGGAGAGGATTCGAGAGGAAACCTCCTTTTTCTTTTCTTCCCAATCGTCACCAATTTCGGCGAACAGGAAGATTGCATCCCCTTCCAGTTTGGAAACTTGGAGCGGGCACTTAATCTGTTGAAGGAGCGATTGGGTGACCTCGGTCAAAAGGACCTGGCTGTGGAGCAGATCGGTCTTGTTTTCGGTCATATAGCGGGTGTATCCGCTAATGTCTGTGATTACCAGAAGGACTTTTTTGAGTTTTCCCTTTTCGACAAAGGTGGATGAGGGGACCTCGGTTGCGGTTGTCATGGTGTTGTCGACCTTCCTGTCAAACCTGTTTATTCTTCTATCGATTATGAATGAAACGAACGACCCCCTCTTCCGGTTACTGGCGATCTGGTCGCTGCTCCTTTTGCTCGCGACCGCAAGCGGCCACATCCACTCCCCCGATGGTGAGGTGAACTACCGGACCGCGCTCTCCCTTTCCCGGGGCGAGGGGTCTGCGATCGAGCCGCTTCCCGATGGATTCCTGACCCGGGAGGGGCAAGATGGAAAGCAATACCCCCAATATGGCCCCCTCCAGCCGCTCCTGTCCGTGCCTCTGATCAAGATAGGGGGGCTGGCGGCTAACCTCATTCCACCCAGTGGGTTGAGGTTTCAGGAGGATCGTCTCTCCAGCACCGTTCCAATGTATCGACCGGGAACATTCGGGCCTGACTTTCAGGGGCTTTATCCTCAGGATCACTTGGAGCGGGTCCGTCGGATCTGTTTTTCGCTTTTCAATCCGATAGTCACTTGGCTGACCGTTCTCCTTCTCGCGGTCTGGGCGATTCGAATCGGAGTCTTTGGAAAGTCGTGGTGGCTCCTCCCGTTGGTCTACTTGGTGGCGACCTACGCTTGGCCTCACTCCCGTCCCTCCTACACCGAGCCGCTTTCGGCCTTTCTCCTCCTCCTCTCCTGTTACTTGGCTTGGTTATCGAAAGAGGAGACACGCGGGAGCGGATTATTCATACTCGCCGGGGCGGCCGGTCTGACCGCGGCCTGTGCGGTGCTGACTCGTCTGGACTCGGCGGTGGCATTGCCTGGAATCCTCATGATCGCGACAGGATCGTTCCTCGCCAACGGTCGACCCGGCCCTTCGAAAGCCGCCGCGATGGCATTCGGCGCGTTGGTTTTCTTGCTTGTCTGCTCCTGGATTCCCATTCAGAATTATTTTCGGTTCGGTTCCTTTCTGGCCAGCGGCTATGAGGATCAAAAGGAGGGGATTCAATTCAGTATTCCCATCCTGCATGCACTCTGGATTTATCTTCTCAGTCCCGGCAAGGGGATCTTTTGGTATTCACCACCCCTCATCGCGGCGCTCCTGGTCTGGCCGGACTTCTTCAAGAGGGACCGTTTCCTTTGTTTGGGGTTCGCCTGGATCGTTCTGGCTTACCTCCTGATCATCGGCAAGTGGCAGAACCTGGGGGGATGGTGTTGGGGTCCGAGGCATCTGTTTCAATTGACTCCATTTCTCTTATTTCCGCTCCCGCTTCTCTTCTGTCCCACCCTCTCGGAGAGCATGAGGAAGACCGGCAAGACTCTGATGGGAGTGACAGTCGTTCTGGGAATCCTGGTCCAGATTCCCGGAGTGTTGGTGGACTACATGTGGCCCCTCGAAAAGGCGCTCCGAACGATGCCGCCGACTGAACATACCCAGTTCATTTTATCCGGAGAGGGATATGGCCCCCTGCTCCACTGGAAGACCTGGCGCCTCGACCGCGACCCCGACTGGTTCTTGGTCGACCTCTGGCGCTCGGGAGAGGTGGGGGCGCGATTGGTCTCGGGATTAGTCTGGATTGTGTTGCTCGCTGTAACCATTCTGCTCGTAATACAGATCGTAGGGCGGATTAGAACGGAGTTCGTAATCCGCCACCCGGAGACCCCCGAGCCATGAGCCTCAGAGAAACTCTCGCTCACCGCCTCCCCTACCTCTACTCCATCCTCTTCCTCTTGGTGGTCATCACCCATGTTTGGCTCTGCTGGCGGGTGGGCGAGGCGCACCCCATCCCGAAATACGATGAAGCGGTCTACGCCGACCTCGCCCGAGAGATGGTCCGCACCGGAGCCCCCATGCGCAGGCTTGGGGAGGAACCACGCTTCTATTACATCCACCCTTTTCTTCAGACCTTTTTCTGGAGTCTCCCTTTGTATGGCTCCGTCCCCGAGGACGGCCTTCAGAACCCCGCACAAGCGATTACCAACCTCTCCAAACTCCGTTGGGTGACCACCCTCTTCTCCATCGGAACCCTTTGCCTGATCTTCGCGATGTTCTTCCGCACCGCCCCCGGCTTCGGCCTCCTCGCCGCGACTCTCCTGGCCTTCAACCCAATGTGGTTGAAGTACAGTCATCTGGTTTATCTGGAAGTGCCGTGTGCGTTTTGGGTGACACTTGCGGTGATCATCTTCTACAGCGGCATCCTCTTGCTGAAAAAGGGCAAGACCTCGGAGGGGTTTGAGATTGGTCAGGATTCGATATGGAGAGATTTTGTATGTGGCGCAACCTTTGGCGCGGCAATGATAACGAAGTATCTGAGCTTGATTGCGGCTATTCCCATCTTCTATTTCTTTTTTCGCAGGAAGAACAAGAACTATTTCTTTGCATCAACAATCGGATTTGGGCTTGTTTGTATTTCTTGGCCGCTGTTTATATTTTTCAAAGGTTCCCTTGGAGATTGGATTTCTCAATCAATTGGACGATGGACCTCTTTTCAGACCGGGCAAGGGGGAGACCCTAGGACAGATTGGAGCATCCTTGAATTCCTCCGAAATACTTTTGGCGAACTTGGTCCAATTCAAACCTTGGTCTTTTCGCTATCGCTAATTTCAATTCCCTTCATGCCTGTATGGGCATTCGTAAGAGCAATGAATGAATTAAAGAAGCCTCCCAAAAACCGACCCAAGACCATTCTGAATCTATTCGACCAAGGCATGGTGAAGCATTCAACTCTTACCATTCGCTATGCATTAGTGGTTGCATTTTACTTTGTAGTCCTTCTCATTCTTCCGACAAAAGATCCCAAATTTCTTGTGATTGTTTTGCCGTTGGCAATCATGGCCGCTAGTGGGATGTTACGTCTTTTCATCAACGATGTTCTGGAAAATGAAGTCACAGGAATATGGAGAAAGCCAGTATTGATTCTGCTTTGCGGAACCCTGTTCCTCCTCGCCTTCCCCATCGACCTCCTTGGCCTCGACAACACTCGCTTTAAGAAACTTTATCCGACCGATCATGCTTATACCCATGTCACCCTTGCGCATGGGCAGGACTACCTCCCCATCGCGGAGGATCTTTTCTTTCGGACGACACCGGGGGAGGTGATCCCGGTCGGCAGGCAAGGGCCGATCGTTGGTTATCTCGCGGACCGCCCCTATCAGATTCTCTACACCGAGAACGACCCCGAGGCCTTCGACAAACGGTTCGAGACCAGCCGGTACTTGGTGATTGACGACACCTGGGAACACTGTTTCGGCGGTCTCCAGCCCAATGAGGTTGAGGCGCTCCGTTTGGAAATCAGCAAAGAATATCAAGTGATCCGGGAGGTGGGGCATGTGAAACTTTTGGCGAAAAAATTGTAGGGCGGATTAGGGCGGAGCCCGTAATCCGCCATGGGGGACCACCGTGAAAGGTCGATGTGGGTCGCGGTTGGCGGATTACGCACTTCGTGCTAATCCGCCCTACAAAGAATCCTCACGGCGGCTACCCTCGCAAGATCCCCCTCATCTCACCAAAAGCTTTTGCGAGCCAACCGAGAATGAGAATCCACCCACCCAGCAGAGGACGAAACCCCAATTGCAAACTCTTCAGAAGACCGGCGACCAGGAAGAGGATGGCGTAACCCGCGATGATCCGGGGATCTCCAGTGACCAGGGGAAGCGCGATCAAGACCACCAGGGATAGGGCCAACGCAATGCTTTTCAACACCTTCAGGGACCAAAGCGGCGTCCGGTTCGTCTTGTGAAATTGAATCGTGTAAAAACCATTTCGAAAGGAGCGTTTCAACCAACCCCAAAAAGTCGGTCTCGGATAACAATGAAGACCCGATGCCTTCGGTTGATAATAAAACCGAAATCCCTTTTCCGCGCAACGGAAAAAATAATCCGAGTCTTCGGCGTTGGTCCGGAAACGTGGGTCGAACTCACCGACTTCTTCAAAGATCTCCGCCTTGAAAAGATAGTTGAAATACATGACCTCACGCCAGGGTGGATCAAGTTCATGCGGCTCGGACCCGAACCGGCGCGAAGTTTGCGCCTCGTCTAGAGTCGCCGCCCAATGCCTCCCGTCATCTGCCGCACGGATTCGTCCGCATGCGGCCGAATAGGTTTCCCAGTCCACTTCCGCGAGGAGTGTGTCGAGCCATCTCTCATCGAGCACAATGTCGCTGTCGATGAAGGCGATGAAATCAATGTCTTTGTCCACCGCCTCCAACCCCCGGTTGCGGGCGTTTCCGACTCCCGCGTTCCCCTCGAGATTGATGGCCGTGACCTTTTGAAGAGACTCCAGAAACTCCTCTGTCGAGTCGGTCGAGCCATCGTTGACCACAATGACCTGGTCGGGGTCTTGTTCGAGGATGCCTTCAAGACAACGAGGGAGGATCTCGACGGCGTTATAGGAGGCCACAATGATGGCCACTTTCGGTGGTTCCAATCGGGGTTTTTCAGATTGAGATTCCATCAAAGGCTCGCTCAAGGTCGGGACCCCGGGGCGCGTTCCTCGATCCGGGCACGCTCCCAAGTATCCTCATCTGTTTTCAGATAGATGATGTAACGGTCGACTCGAACTCGACGCTCAACCTCAATGGAATTGGGTTTCTGAATTTCATAAGCGAATTGAGCATGAAGGTAGACCCGGTGATCCCTCACCTCATCGCTGTAATCGGCTTGAGCGGGGACACTTTCGCCGAGCATGTGGACGATGCCCCGATACGAGTCTCGGAATCCATCGTTCGCCGATTCGGGGGCTCTGAGATAAAATTTCTCACCGGTGATCTTGAGACGGACCCGGTTCGGCATTCGCATGATGTCCGCCATTGCCTGCAGCGAACTCTCGGGAACCAGGAGGTTTCCTTTCGAATCCGCATAAAGTTCCCGTACCTCTTCAAAATTCTTCAGATAAAATTTTTCCTGTTCCTCGAGGAGTTCTCGGTCGATGAAAGCCGCAGCCTCCTCCAGTTGATCCGGCAAGGGGGCATCATCCGGAAGAGTCGGGTATTCGGGAATGAATTCGACCTGACTCGGTTCTTCCATCTTCCCCTCTTTCCCACACCCAAGGAGAAGGAACCACCCGCACAGCAGGAGAAAAGCGCATCTTCGGTATGGGAGAAAGAAACCATTCATGGAACGAAAAGCTTATCCCAGATCCCAATGGAATGGAAACCAACCGCATGTCTTCCCTACAGAATCCAAGGCCCCTAAAATTTCATCCGTCCATGAAGTTTTCCCAGAAATTTAAAAGTCTTTTCCAGAATCCGCTGGATCTTCTCGCATGGTCGATCCTCATCTTGCTAGCCTTCTGGCTGCGTCTCCCGCATTTCTGCCCCCTGGCGCTCAACTTGGATGAGGTCCAGTACGCCTACTGCGCGGAAACGAAACAGTTCCCCCATTCGCCTTACCTTCTGTTCCTATGGATGGGTTATCTCCTTCACCTCTTTGTATCCCTCGACTGGGGATACTCCGCTCTCTCGATGGCATCTTCTCTATTCACACTCTATTTCTTGGGTGCGGTCGCGGCGAAGATAACGGGTTCAAAGTTCGCAGGTTGGATGACAGCCCTCGCTTTTGCCATTTCTCCAATTGCTATTAGGGTTGCCGGAAAACAGGAGGTCTATGCCTTTCAGCTCGTCCTCTTATCGCTGGCCTGGTACCTCTGGATCTGCCGAAGGAGTTCTTTAGGCGCCGGACTCGCATTGGGCGCGACCATCGCCACCCACCAGGGAACCTTGTTCGCCCTCCCCGGAACGCTGATTCTTTTCTTGGAGCCCTGGATTGACAGCGATTCACGACAGGCCTCCGAAGAGGTCTCCACTCAGAGAATTCAATGGAAATCCTTTGTCCTCGGAACCGCTGTCCCGGTCATCATGGTTCTCACCTGGTTCTTTGGGGTTTGGGTGAACCAACACGGGACCGGTGAAATGGCTGCCGCTGTCGAGTACTTGAAAGGCGCTTCTCCTTCACCCGATTTCAAAACCATCATCCCTCAGGAAGAGACCGAGGGACTCCTCGATTGGATGGGTCAACTCCGTGAGAATGTGGGGGATCAATTGGAGAGATTTTGGGATGAGTTGGCTAACCCTCATGTCATCCCACGAGGGGCGGTTCTCTTTGGTTTTCTCGGTCTCCTCCTCATCCCTTGGCGAGTCGCGCTTCCATGGTGGCTCATGGCCTTGCCCTACCTCGCCTATGAATTCGCCGCCGGTTGGACCCTCGATCCTGGCATCTATTCGGTATACATCCTTCCCACCGTTGTCGTGGCAGTCGGTTTCATGGCCGAGAAAGTCGTTCTTCCCCGGATACCCTTTTGGCGCAGGTGTGTGTCTGCCATCTGTTTCGTTGGCGTTGTGATATCTTTGGGAATCGTGATTCCCTCACTCCAGGCAAAAGTCCACCGGCGAAGCTTGGAGCCCTGGTGGGTCGAGCATGGTGCGGCCATGTCTTTGACCGAGTGGGTCGGAGAGAACACCCCAGAAGATACAGTGGTCGTAGTGCCCACCGACTGGTTCTATTGTCGATTAGCGATTCCTTACTACGGGGACAGGATCCCGTTTTCACAGGATGGCTATATCACTCTCCCCCGAAAGTGGGAGAAACTGCGTGTCGATTGGATGAACGAATCGATTCTCGATCAGTGGTTCGATTCCAATCGACCCTTCCTCAGTTATGACCACAATCCGTTCACCGGGTTTGGTGCGAGTTGGGCTGGGATGAACATCGACCGGTTCGAGGTCCGCCCGATTCTCTGGCTTGATCGAAATCACACCGGAACAAGCCGGTTCTGGAAGAACCCGGAGATCATGGTGGAGATCGAACCCTGGTTGATCGATGACAAAGAACGCCGCCCCCATTTCTACATCGAGGAGTATTTCCCGACCGAGGAGATCGAAGCCGATCTCTACCACCCCACGCTATATCGAATTTGTCGGAAGACAGATCCAATGGATTCCCCGGAATGGGTCAAAGACCTGGAGGAAAAAGTTCCTTCGGAACAGCTCGGTTCACCGTCCACATGGAAAGGGAAGGGCATCCTCTTCACGGGCGAGGCCTCCTTTTATTCGCCCTGTGTCCAAGGAGAAGATCACGCTGTCCGTGCGCGGATTCACACCAAAGGCCAGGAATATGGAATCCGGTGCGAGGTTCGTTATGACGGCGAGTGGGTGCTGGTGGGCGAGGATGTCGAAAAATATGTCAACGATCCCCCGGAGGTCTTTACCGATCTCTACTTCCACATTCCGGCGAAATATGTTGATGACGACAACTTGAGGGTTCGAATTTCGCCTTCAACCGGGACAGACTTCGTAAACCTCTTTCACATCGCGGTGGCGAAAGTCGACCCCCTCGATTAAGGACAACTACTCGAGTAAGTCCGGCAACTCCGAATCGAAGGTCGCGAGGTCTTCATCATCACGAATGATGAGCAGGAGGGCCCCTTGTGGGACAACCAGGTAAGTCTCGTTCTGGTATTGAATCTCGATCGCATCCTTCTTGAGGAACAGGGTGTAATCCCCGATTTCCGCTTGAACGGGAATGAATTTCAAATGGCTTCCGGATTCATCACGCCAGGGTTCCGCTCCCTCTGCGGAGGAACTCGGATAAGCGATACCCGGACCTTTCGCCACGACACGTCCCGCTTGAACCGGTTCTTTCTCAACCACTGTCTGAGGAACATAGAGGCCC
>JAJDBZ010000424.1 GCA_029261095.1 Candidatus Omnitrophota bacterium
GGTTTCCGTCCTTGCCGAGCCTCATCGTTTGGATGGTGCTTCCCTCCAGGCTCGCGAAAAGAGTGGCTTCTCCGGTGGCCGCGTCGGGGTCGATGGATACCTTATAAATCTCGGCTTTACTCCCTGTCCCCGCATAAAGCGTTTTTCCATCCGCGGACTCGACCAAACACCAAATAGCCGATTCGCCAATCTCCGCATAGGTCTTGTAAGAGGAAGCCAAAAGGATTCGTCCGGGGTTTTCGATCGCGATTCTTTCGCTTTCCCCCTTCGAAAACTCTTCAAATGATCCTGTCCTCCAGACCTCCGGTGAAACCGCAAAGGCCGAAAACATTGTAAGACTGAGAGTGATGCACACGCAGAAACCAGCACGCAACAATTGCATAGCAGTCGTATTCTTACCCATAGTATCCCTTGATCCTTTAATCTTGAATTGATCTATCAGTTCAAACGGTTGTCCCGCGACGGCTCGACTTGGACAAGAATTCTTTCCTGGCCTGAAAGGGGCCGGTCCAACTTGATCACTTTCTCCGCAACCACTTCTGTATTAACAAACCCACCCTTTCCACGGTCGGGGGATGCAGCCATGATTCTCAATATCGATGAAGGAAGATTTGGCATCTCATTTCCGAATTCCGACAAGCCCATCGAGAGAGTAGAGAGCGTCACATAGACCTCGTTGTTCGGATAGGACTCTCCTATCAAATTCAGCAGACTTTCCACATTACGTGCTCGATATCGATCCGGATTTCTCATGATTCTTTCCATCACATACCGGTTAGCGTCCGACACGGTGACCAACAAAGTCCCTGAATCAAGTTCTTCAGGTAGATCGATGCTCTGTTTGAGGACTTCACTTTTTCCCAACCACGGTTGCACGGAGATGTCTAACCCCAAACTCTCTCCCGGTTTCACATCCTGTTTGGAGAGACTAATCCACTCGATCGACCCTTGGCGCAGCCTGTCTACGATTTCGACATTCAAGTCAACGGATTCAATCTCGATTTCTTCATAAGGATTCCGCATCAAGAGATCGAGAGCGCTGCTCAGTACCCGGCCGATCGACAGCGCAGTTCCACCGGTCGAGGAGACTTCGTCATGAAGTGTGACCGGGTCTCTTCCCTTGATCTGGAGAGTCAGTTCATAGGACGCAGTGGAATCTCGGAAACTTCGCTCGAACACATCGATCGCATCCAATGCACAGAAAAGCGCGAATCGAGGCGTGTAGAAACGATGGTACGCGACATCGTAGTTAAAAGTTCGGTCCAAATCGGCCGCCCTGTGTTTCAGATGAACCTTTAGCGGGAGAGTCCTCGCGCTCCCGCCGACTGTCCCTCCGATTCCCGGCAGACGATCTTGTTGAAGGACACCCACAGCCTGGATCATCCCACCCATTTTTGTGGACAACGAGAGTGTGGGCAACACTGTGTTGATATATGCGGTTGTCATCGGGACATCGGTCGATCCATCTCCGAACATAGGATGGCCGAAGCCGAGAACCTGATCGCCATCGACATAACTGACAGTTCCAATTCCGGCGAGTTTTAAATCGCCATCGACAAGCGCGACTCCGATCCCCGCTCCGGGAACGAGTTTCACTTGAGAGAGGTCTTCGTCGATTGCCGAGGGCATCCCTCCCGGCATCGGAAGGAGTCCCATCGGGGACATCATGTTCGACACCTGATCGAGCACACGTGTAGAAAGACCACTAACCATCAGGGGTGTGGCAATGGGAACCCAACCTTGCTGGGGAAGTCTCTCTCCATCGAACAATGAGTCGGCGGAATAGTTGGTTGATGTTCGCGATGGGTGAGGTCCAGTTGATCCGAATGAATTCTCGGGACGGTCCGCCATGAAGCCATCGTAATCCTTTTGGAGGAATGCCTGAAACCGATCCTCCCAAACCGCCCGGTCCAAACCACGACCCGGTGTTCGAAAATTCATGGTGGAAGCTTCACGAAGAGTAGAATCGGAATCGAAATCTCCGGTGTAGCTTGTCGCTTCTGTGGTCGGATAATCGAGAATCGGTAGCATGTTCTCGATAGGTGTAATGCCGGCGATCGCATCCTTCGAAAAACTCCAAGCGTAAGCCAACGCTCCCACCTGCTTGTCCTCGATATAGATCGGGCTACCACTCATTCCCGCAATGACACCCGTCTTCGCCAGCGGACCTCCTGAACAGAGCGCGAGGATCATGTCAGTGTCGGTAAACTCGTTTTGGATAACTCCGAGGATCTCGACTTCGAACCGCTCGATCGTTGTCCCCTGAAAGACAGTCAATCCATAGCCGTTCATTCCCCTCTTGATCTCGCTTGAATGCCAAAATTTCGAGGAATCGAATCGACTGGAAGGAACCGGATCCTCCGCGTAAACTCCCACGGACGTCGCAATGATTGAGAGGGCGACGAGGACCACTAAACTTTTGATTGAAAATGACTGAGATTGGATCACTTGTGTTGGTTCCACCTCTTTTCCAAGGGACTTGTAATTACCTTATGGGAGGGGATTCACACTGTCAATCATGGCACATTGTCGGGATTGAGGAGAAAGGGTGTGGTTTGGCCTTCCTCCAAGACCAACCGGAAAGGTAAGCAGTGGCAAGGAAATTGGTCCAATATGGTGCCGGGAACATCGGTCGATCTCTAGCCGGACAACTCTTTTCAGCGGCTGGTTGGGAAGTCGTATTCATTGATGTTGTTCCGGAAGTGATCCAGGCTCTCAACCGGGAAAACCGATATCGTGTAGTGGTCAAGGAAGAGGTCCCTTCCGAACTTTGGGTCGAGGGGGTTCGCGGCGTCGATGGTCGTGAAGTCGACCAGGTGGCTGAGGAGATCGCAGGTTGCGATCTCTTATCGACCGCAGTGGGATCCAAGGTGCTTCCTCACATCGCCCTTCCCATCGCTCGAGGACTAGAGTTGCGAACAGCCCCCCTCAACATGATCCTTTGCGAGAACTTGCGGGGAGCGCCCGATCTCGTTCGGTCCTACCTGGAAGAGCACTTACCCGAAGGGTTTTCAACTCGAGAGAGAGTCGGATTGATCGCGACCAGCATCGGGAAAATGGTTCCAATCATGCCTCCGGAGGTACGCGATTCGGACCCTCTCGAGGTATGGGCTGAAGCTTATAACCAGATCATAGCCGACCGGGATGGTTTCCTCGGAGCGATCCCCGATGTGGAAGGGTTGGTCGTTCGTGGTTGTTTCGAGGCCTATGTCGACCAGAAACTCTTTGTCCACAACATGGGGCATGCTGTCTGCGCCTACCTTGGAGATCAATTCGGGGCGGTCACCATTGCCGAGGCCATGCATCACGAGCGAATCTCACAAATCACGCAGAGGGCAATGGAAGAATCGGGGAAGGCTCTAGTCTCTCTATACAGCGATGAGCTGGAGGTTACCCATATGCGTGATTACATTGAGGATCTAATCCGGCGATTCAAGAATGTCGCACTTGGCGATACGGTTTATCGAGTCGGAAGAGACAGGATGAGAAAATTCGCTCCGGATGACCGCTTGATTGGAAGCTTATTTGCTCAGAGGAAATCTGGAGTCGGTTCCGAGAGCACTCTCAAAGGGATTGCCGCGGGGTTTCGTTTTTCCGCTACCGATCCAACCGACGAACGACTGGCTAGCGATATCGAGTTTGATGAAATCCTCAAAGTCGAAGGTGTGCCGGGAATCCTCACCAAGATCTGCGGATTGGATCCGAACCGCGATTCCGATTGGTTTGAGAAACTTAGCGTTGGTGGCGAAACCTAAGTTGGATCAACTACATGTCGATGCATGCTCTCTTCGAGGAGTGTTTCGTCATATTTTGTACGGACCAAGTTGAGTCCAAATCTTAGGACCAATCCATCCATAATGGCCATCATGATCGGCACATATAACAGCAAGAGCGTCGTCGCGAAGAGTAGACCATAAACCAGGGATATCGCCATCGGTACGAGGAAGGTCGAGGTACCCGTCAGCCCGGTCAGCATGGGGGTCAACCCCCCGATGGTTGTGAGTGTGGTCAGGACAATCGGGCGCACTCGGGTCTTAGAAGCCCAGACAAGCGATCGCCACCTCGATAAACCGCGAAGCCGCGCTTTGTTGACAAAGTCGAGCAGAATGATGGAGTCGTTCACCACGATTCCCACCAGCGCCACCGCGCCCAGCATTGCCATGAACCCCATGGGCTCGCTATGAATCATGAGTCCGATGATCACACCCAATACGGCAAGCGGAATCGCCGACATGACAACCAATGGTTGTAGGAAAGAGTTGAAGACTGTGGCGATGATGGTGTAATTCAGAAACATGGCCGGGATGAAGGCAAGCCTGAGAGATTTCATCGCCTCCTGTGTGTCCTCATTCTCTCCGGCATAGTCGAAGGTGATGGTGCTGTCCTTCGAACTCCGAACTCCGTAGCGGTCCATCAACAGTTGATTGGCCATCGTCGATGTGAGGATATCCGTATCCACATCCGCAGATACGGTAATAGTCTTACGCTGGTTCCAACGATGGATCACCGAAATCCCCTGGCCGTATGCGACTTCGGCAAAATTCTTGAATGGCACCAACTCGTTTCGGCTATTCCTGAACTTCATGAGGCGTATATTTTCTAGAGAAGTTCGGTATTCCTCGGGGAATTTCACATGAATTTCAACTTCTTCCCTTGAACGTGTAAAGGTTGTGGCCAGCCCTCCAGCGAAAGCGTTGCGAATCTCTTTCGCCACAGCGGCCACATCCAGCCCTAGGTCTGAAGCTTTCTTCCGATCGATATCGATTTGAAACTCTTCTTTCCCCCATTCGAAATCGTCCTTGATGTCCTTGACCCCTTCGATGGTTGCCAGGTATTTCTTTGCCTCTTTGGTAATAGGAATCAACTGGTCATAATCCTCACCCGAGATTCGAAAGTTTACCGGAGCACCGGTGGGTGGGCCTCCAGAATCGACCTGGTATTCCATCTTGACGATCTCGATGACTCTAGGCATTCCATCACGGATCTTGTCCAGAACGTCTTGACCGGAAAGACCCGGTCGCTCATTGGATTCAGAAAGGTCGACAATGATTTGACCTCGGTAGGATCCATAGTTCATGGTCATCGTTGACATGTCTTCCATCACACCGACGCGCGAAATGATCGCATCCAGGTAGTTTTCGGGTAGCGAGACAAGGTAATCCTCGATCTTCATCATCGCTTGCTCTGTCTCTTCCAATCGCATACCGGGAGTGGTCTCGACATTGATAAAGAAAAAGGGGATATCATCGTTCTTGAAGAGTTCCAGTTTTAGGTGAAACCAGGCGGTCGTGAGAATTCCGCCTGCAACCAGGCACGCCACAGTGAGACTGAGAAATCGATATCGGAGCGAGACAATTAACAGCCTGGTGTAACTCTTCAGAAACGGCCGAAACCAAAAATTCGGGCTGATAGGTGAACGGTCGAAAAGTTCGCCACTGTACTGCCAAACCGCTCCCAGTGGAGCAAGTGTTCGCTTGATCCAACCGGGTTTCTTCTTCATTTCCACGGGATCTCGTTTCCAAATCCCGAGCCAATTGTTTGGCTTGCTCCATTCAGCCAAGTGAACTGGGAGAACAAACAGGGCTTCGACCAGCGAGGCGAGGAGCGCAAAGATCACCACCATCGGAATCTGACGGCAAAACTTACCCATGATGCCAGTCATGAAAAGCATGGGCGCGAATGCGGTGATGGTGGTCCCAATCGCTGCGACGACCGACCAGAAGACTTCGCCGCTTCCCCTGATCGCCGCGGTTAGAGGGTCGACTCCTCGTTCGATATATCGATGGGTGTTTTCCGCCACGACAATTCCGTCATCCACCAACATTCCGAGAACCATGATCAGTGAAAACATCGAGATCATGTTGAGAGAAATCCCCATAAACATCATGAAGATCAGTCCACCCATCAAGGCGAATGGGATTCCCAATCCAGTGATCATCGCCATACGACCCGATAGGAAGAATCTGAGAATAGCCAGGCAAAGAATGAGACCCAGAGCTCCGTTACGAGTGAGAAGCGAAAGGCGCTCTTTCACCATGAACGCGATCTCTCGATTGTGTGTGGCGCTGATTCCGTAAGGCAATTTGTCCTGAAGTTCGACCAATCTGTTCTTGACATCTTCGGAGATGCGAATGGTGTCGGAACCAGGCCGTTGTTTGATATCGAGAGTAATGCACCGAGAACCGTCCACTCGACCCAACGTAGTCGCTTCTTCGAATGTGTCGGTGACTTCCGCTATATCTCCGATCAGCACCCGGCCACCTTCGCCATCAGATTTCAACACGACACGAGTCAGGTCATCGGGATTCGAGTAGAGTTCCTTGGTTCGGACGATAAATTCCTGTTTGCTTCCCCGCGCCAAACCCGCCGCAAGATCAAGTCCTCCAATAGCGATCGAATTGCGGATATCCTCCAAAGTCAGGCCATACCCATATAGACGAAGCGGATCGATCTCGACCCATATTTCTTCATCCCGTTCGCCGATCACATTGACATCGCTGACTCCTGAAATCTTCTTAAACTCATCCTTCAAGAAATAAGCGGTTTCTTTAAGGTGGTGTTCATCGACTTCGCCGGAAACAGCGATCGAAATAATGGGGATGTCGAGAATGAACTCACGGACCGTGGGTTTTTCGGCTTCGAGCGGGAGATCTGGAACCACCTCCTCGACCTCGGTTTCGATATCTCTCCGAACTTTGTCGAGAGTGATTCCGAGGTTGTCGGTCTCGACCTCGAGGATGACGACGCTTCGACCCTCGACCGTTGTACTATGCATCCTCTTGATACCGCGAACTTCGGAAATTTCTTCCTCCAAGAGAACGGTGATCGAACTTTCGACTTCATCGGCCGAAGCTCTAGGGTGTAGGGTTTCGACAAAGATGACATCGGTGGAAACATAGGGAAACATCTCGCGAGGGAGTAGGAAAAAAACGATAGTCCCTACGAGTACGATGACGACAGTAAGGAGATTGACTAGAACAGGGTGGGTGACCGAAAACTTCGAGATGGCAAACATGGAGTCAGTTGTTTTCGCCCTCGGACATCGACATGGACAGACTGATTACCGGCTGGTCGGTGGACTTCTCGTCTTGTTCATTTCGAACGGATCTAATCTCGACCGCCAATCCCTCTTCGAATGAAGCGGGAGGAGATACAACCAGCTGGGTCCCCGACTCCAATCCGGAATTAATCACCACGTCCTCGCCCCGATCTTTCCCGATGGTCACATTTTTTCTGATCAGGATCCCCTCATCTACGGCCCAAACAAAATGAATCCCTCTCTCAAGATGGAGCCATTCGCGTCGCAGTGAAAGCACATCGGGGACTGGATCCAGAAACACGGTCCCCTTTGCGAAGGATCCTATCGGAGGAAACGAGTCTGTGTTATTCCACGAAAACCAAATTGAAAGACTCCGAGTGTTTGGGTCGAGAGTTCGAGCGACACGGTCGACTCTTCCTCTTTGGGTTATTTGCAGAGTGTCTGAAAAGAGATCGGCTTCTTGCCCTGGGCGAATCATTCCGGCTTCTTTCGCACTTGCATCTGCCAACAACCAGACTGACTGTGGATCCTGGATTTCGAGGAGGTATTGGGCCGGGTCTACCAATTGACCGATCTCTACATTTCGCATCGAGACCACACCATCAATCGGTGACAGAATCTGGGTGTGTTCCAAATCTCTTTTGGCGAGTGCCTCATTTGCTTGCGCTAAGAGATACGATGCACTTGCGGATTGAATGTCGAACGACTCATAGCCGCCTTCCATTTTCGAAAGTTCCGCGGAGACCTTCCCAACCATTGCGCTGGCCGCGGCAAGATCCTCGATAAAGATCGTCCAGTCCCTCTCCGTCATCGTTCCAGCTTCGAAGAGAGTGCGGTTCCTGTTCAGGTTGTTATTCTTGGATCGAAAGATCGCCTGGGCGTTTTCGTAAACATTACGCGTCGATTCGATATCTTCCGGACGAAATCCCCGGACCATGCGCTGGTACTCCGCCGAAGCCTTCATCTTCTCAGCCGCCGCAATTTGCAAACGGTGTCGGTAATCCAAAGGGTCGATGTCCACCAACACATCTCCCTTTTGGACCTGATCTCCCACACGCACGCGAACTCCGACGACGGTTCCATTGACCTCGGGGTGAATACGACCGATTGTTTGGCTGATCACCGAACCGGTGAATTCAAGGGAGGGATAAATGGTTTGGGGTTCGATTTGAAAAACTTCGACCATCGGAATAGTGTCTTCTTCAATTTCCTCAACCTCGCCCGCACAGCCAACGAGGAGCAGGCCGATCGTCAAGAAACCAAGAAGCGCATTAACCTTGAATTTTGAGGAGTCTTCTTTGAACAGAGGTTTCACCTGAATTCCTTAAGGTCCTTTATTCTCGTATTCTCTTTCATGATTGCGATTTCCCCTCGTGGATGCAAGGGACGCTAGTGGGTAGTCGACATCGGGACGATCTCGAATCCTAGAGTGTCGAGCAGCGTGCCTCTAATTCGTTCAAGTTCGATTAAGGACAGATAGTAGTCCACAATGGCCCGAACCACATCGACCTGCGCATTGGCGTAATCCTCTTGAACTTCTAAGAGATCATGCGAGGTGGTCACCCCTTGGTCATAACTGATTCGTTGTTTTTCGAGACGGTTCTTTTCCGCTCGAACTCTCGATTTTGACGCTGTGACCTGGCGTGTCAGGCTTCGAATGTTCCTGACCGCCTCACGATGATCGTACAAAACACTTTGGTGGACATCATCGTAGAGAGTTTGCGCTTGTTGGATTTCCAATTTCGCCGCACGGATATTCGCTCTTTCTCGTCGCCGTTTCAGAGCCACTCGGTAATTGAATCCAACTCTCCATGAGGTGTAATCCCCGGAACCGAGATTATCGAAACTCTCCCCGTTCGTTTCCCCCAATCCGGTTTCGCTGACTCCTGCAAACAGATCGAGCTGGGGACGGAACGCATCGCAAGCAAGGATCTTTCCCTCCCGAGCGTTCTTGATTGCCAGATCGGCTTGACGAATCTGAGGATTCTTCTCGAACGCGAGCTGGAGCGAGATCTCCTCATCGATGTCGACTGGATGAAAGATGGCGGGGTCTGTGGGGACAAGTGGTTTTTCCCAATCCTCAACCGCATCCTGCGCATTGACCAGTTCGCGAATGAGATCCATACCATTCTCATATTGGTTCTGAGATTGGATGACCTGCTGCTCCCGCTCTCGGACACCGGCATCAGCCTCATAAACCTCCACAATAACAAGATCTCCGTACCGATAGCGAATACGGTTTTCGCGAAGCAGATCAGCAGCAAGCGCCAAGGATTGCTGTGCGACAGCCAATGCGACTCTTCTAAAAACCAGGTCCCAATAAGCGGAATGAGTGGTGGCGATCGTGTCCAAAAGCGATTGACGGAGCCCTTCATCCGAAATCAACCGGTTGTTATAAGCAATTCGGATGTTGGCCAAGTTGACGGTGGGACCATAGCCACGAAGCAGGGGTTGGACGACGTCAAGAGAAACGTCGGTGTTATACTCCTGAGCGAAGGGTTGAAAAAAATCCACGCTCGTGTCGGTCCGGTTATTCTCCAACTGGATGGTTGCTTCCAACCCACTTGTAAATCTCTGTGTCACTCCCAATCCCGGATCGCCATTTTCGGTGCCTGAGCCCCGGTAGGAATTCCAGACACGGCTTACTTTTGCATTGGATGTTACCGAATCGATGCCTCCACCGAAAAAGCCGGCCACAGGCCTGTTTTGCTTGCTTATAGAAAAAGTCGCAAATGCGTTCGGATCGAATGTCGCTTTCTCAACATCGATTTGAGTGGCCACTATGAGTGGGTCTTGTCTTGCGGCCTCGAGTCTCAGGTTTCGGTCAAGGGTAAGTTCGACCACATTGATAACACCGATCCCTCTTTCATTCGGGGGGACGACTATATTGGTAGCCTCGATGACTTCCTGGGAATCATAGATCAATCGGGCAGTGCTCGTCGCGTCTCGAATAGGGAACGGCAAGTGGACGACTGGGTCCACCAATGGAGAATTTAAGACTTCTTCCTCGCCACGCGCGGATTTTGAGAATGGGTCCGACTGGCCGGAAATGGCTTGGACCTCCTCCGAAATCGGGGCCTGTGGATCCGCTTCGGCCTTAAACGGTGAAAACGCGAAAACGAGGATCATGACTGGAATCAATCGAGTCAGATGCATTCCAGCAGGGCAGTGCGTAGCCCACTTATTTTGATTCATCCTATATCCCTCTGTGGCAAAATTTTGGGATCCTCAAGGCAGGAATCCACTAGCGGCACATCTTACCCGCAAACAAATCGATACTCTACCTCACCTAACTGCTCAGCTCGGGGTCAGGAATGGCTCACCTAGCCACAAACTCCATCTCCTGAAGAGAGTTGAAAAATAAACGTATCTAACCTAAGTTATTCAAGTCAGTTGTCTTCATGTTCAGGGCGAGAGTCGTTTCAAACTGGACAAACTCAAAGCGAACCTACCGAAAGGAAATCCTCCGATGATCCTCCGAAGAAATTATTGGCTGCTCGCCCCCGCACTCTTGACCCTTCTTGTGTCTCAATTAGCGGTAGCCGTTGACCAAGTTGTCACCAATACCAATGACAGCGGCTCTGGATCTTTCAGACAAGCGGTCATCGATGTGGGTTCAGGTGAAGACATTACCTTCAATATCCCCGGCTCTTCTCCACATACCATTGTCCTTTCTTCGGGGAACATCTCGCTGGCCTCTTCGGTAAACATTCTGGGACCGGGTCCACTGGATCTCATCATTGATGCCAGTTTCACTTCGCAATTATTCGACGCCCCTGGAAACAGCCAAACCGTCTCCCTGGAGGGAGTCACCCTCCAAAGGGGAATTGTGACGGGGTCAAATGACGGCGCGATCATGTCGAACTTCGGCGCCACTGTTACTCTTTCCAATTGCACCATTAAAGATGGAACCTCGGCTCGCGATGGAGGGGGGTTCTATAAATCGTTTGGTGGAGCCTTCACGTTCCGAGACTGCACCATCTCGAACTGCTACGCATCGAATGCGGGAGGGGCTATGAGCATCGATGGGGGAACCATGAACCTCATCAACTCCACTATTTCGGGATGCACCGCCGAGGGAAGAGGAGGCGGTATCAATACATTGGCTGGTAACCTGAATCTCGATAACTCAACTATTGTCGACAACACCGCGGATAGCGACAACTCGGGCGGCAGCGACGACGGTGGCGGCCTTTTCAATCTGGGCGGCGGCACAGTCAACATCAACAATACAATCATCGCCAACAATACAGATGTCAGCGGCGGAGCTCCCGATATCGACGGAAATGTAAATGCCGATTATTGCCTGATCGAAAACACGACCGGTGTCACGATTACCGGATCTAACAATTCGACCGGATCGGATCCGATGCTTTCATCTCTACAGATTCATGGGGGATCCACCGAGACTCACGCTCTCCTCGCCGGAAGTCCCGCCCTTGATGCGGGCGACCCCTCTTTTAATCCGGCCAGCTTCACCCCCGCGGTCAACAACGATCAGCGGGGAAGCGGTTTTATCCGTGAGGCGAGCAGTCTGGCCACAATGCAGACTGCCGGAGATATTGATATCGGAGCCTACGAGCTCCAATACGCGGATGCGACCGGGCCCGCACCAACCATCAGCTCCTCCGAACCCGATCCGACCATGAACAGTCCGATCCGAATCACCGTCGATTTTGGCGAAGCGGTGTACACATTCGATGACTCTGAACTGACCGTAGGGAACGGAGTGGCGGCGCGTGTGAGTGGATCGATCGGGGATAGCACCTATGTTTTCGATATCACTCCGGCGGGCGAGGGGTCGGTGACCGCCGATGTCGCGGCGGGTGTCGTAGTCGATCATGCCGCAAATGCCAACTCTGCGGCGACTCAGTTCTCAATCGATTATGATCTCCCTCCCACTGCAGTCTGCATGGATATCATTGTGGCTCTCGATGCGGTCGGGTCCGCCACGATCACTGGGGCCAGTGTCGATGGTGGTAGCAGCGACAACATCGGGATCGCTTCTTTGGATGTCGTTCCGAGCACCTTCACCTGCGCCCACCTGGGAGTGAACAGCGTGACTCTGACAGTTACCGACACCGGTGGGTTTACCGATACCTGCAACGCTAATGTGACTGTCATCGACAACCTGCCTCCCACCCCCATCTGTCAAACAACCACTCTCAATCTCGACGGGAGCGGGATGGCGACTCTGAATCCCGGAGACGTGGACAACGGAAGCAGTGACAATTGTTCGGTCGGTTCTATGTCCGTTTCGCCTGCCATGTTCACCTGTCTTGATATTGGAAGTCCGGCCGTCGTTCTTTCTGTGACCGACACCTCGGGAAATTCCGCGACCTGTACAGTCAACATCGCCGTTCAAGACATTACGGCTCCCACAGCGGTCTGCCAGACAACCACCTTAAATTTGGACGGGTTCGGGATGGCGACCTTAAACCCATCATCCGTTGATGGAGGCAGCACAGACAACTGTGGAATTGCCTCCTTGTCGGTTTCACCCAGCATGTTCACCTGTGCACATTTGGGGAGCCAATCGGTTATCCTTACTGTGACCGATACGGCTGGACTCAGCGATACCTGCATGGTCAACATCACTGTCGCCGACAATACCGACCCTTCCGCGGTCTGCTCGCCGCATACCATTTCGTTAAACGGTTCGGGTATGGCCACAATTGTCGGGGCCGATGTGGATGGTGGAAGTACCGATAACTGCGGTGTTCAGTCATTGTCGGTATCCCCCAACAATTTTGACTGCAGCGACATCGGGGCGAATACGGTGACCCTGACTGTGACAGACACCAGCGGGAATATGTCGACCTGCCAGACCACCGTGACAGTCGAGGACAACATCCTGCCGAACGCAGTTTGTATGGATGCCACTCTCACACTCGATGCCTTGGGTAGTGTCATCATTCCCCCCGCAAGCCTTGATGGAGGAAGCACCGACAATTGTTCGATAGCGATGCTGACCGCGACGCCGGCGATGCTTACTTGCGCCGACACCGGAATCAATGAGGTCACGCTGACAGTGACTGACGCGGGCGGCAACATTGCTACCTGCACCGCCGTAGTCACAATCATGGATATCACTCCTCCCGGTCTTGTCGCTCCATCCATTGGGACAGAAGTGGTGATGATGGGAGAAGATTTCCCAGTTCCCGATTACATCTCCAATTTGATGGCGTCGGACAACTGCACCAGTGTTACTGATCTGTTGGTCAGTCAGTCCCCTGTTGTGGGAACGATGTTGGGCATCGGAGTCTACGATGTCGTGTTCACCGCTACTGATGAATCTGGGAATGTAGGATCGGCGACGAGCACGTTGACGGTGAGTGAATCGACTCCCACACCCACGCCAACCAACACGTCCACCCCGACCCCCACCCCCACCGACACTGCGACCTCGACGCCGACCGACACACCGACACCAACCACCACGCCTACGAACACACCTACCGCAACCTCTACACCGACAGCCACCGATACCCCCACTGTGACCGATACTCCGACAGAGACTCCAACTTCGACTGAAACTCCAACTGGAACCTCCTCTCCGACACCGACAGTGAGCCCGACCCCGACCCTTGACCTTGATTTCGATGATAGTCAGCAGGTCAATGTTCTCGACCTGTTGCTGCTCTTG
>JAJDBZ010000425.1 GCA_029261095.1 Candidatus Omnitrophota bacterium
AACCCCGGGGAGGCGTTAACCCTGGTAGACATCGGTGTGTCTGGGGGAAGTTCATCACTTCGCGGGTTCAAAATGAATCCTTCGTCGTATGGAAGCCACGCGGGCTATTTCAGCCAACTCAGGGAGGTCAGGCCTCTACAATTCTCCATGGATTTTCCGGGCAATGGCTCCTGGAATTTCCACCCTTTAGATCGTCGACGGGAACAGGGAAAAATTGAGAATATGGTGGACCGCAATGGAAACACAATCTCTTTCAACTACGACCTCCGGGGGCGCCTCCAACGGGTGACCGACACGCTCAACCGAGATATTCTGATTGCTTATAACCCGAAAGGATTCATCGAGACTGTCACCGATTTTACGGGACGGCAGGTTCGGTATGAATACTACTCGGATTCCGATCCTGGTGGCTCCTTCGGGGATCTAAAATCCGTCACTAGTCCGAGCATCGTCGGAACCCCGAACGGGAACGATTTTCCGAACGGAAAGACGACAACTTACACGTATTCGAAGGGGTTTGAGGACCGGCGCTTGAACCATAATCTCCTAACCATTACCGATGGTCGACGGAACGATCCGAACGACCCAACCTTTGGCAAAGGGCCTTGGTTGGTAAACGAGTATGCCTCAACTACTGAACCCACCGACCTTTTTTATGACCGAATTGTTCGTCAAACCTGGGGCAATCCGGATGAAATTGTCGACCTCCACTATGTTCGCTTGAACCCCTCCATCGATAACGGTAACGCCTACATGAGAACCATCATCAATGATCGGGTGGGTAACGTCAAAGAATACTTCTTTGACCGGGGTAATCGGGTAACAATCAAACGCGAATACACAGGTCGAGCCGATCCCGACCTGCCGACTACCCAGTCCGGGAATCGTCCCACCGATAAACTCCGACCTGAAGATCCGGATTTTTTTGAAACTCGCTACGAGTGGAACCAGGATTCTCTTAAAACAAGAGTGGTCCATCCGAACGGTAACATCACCGAAAACATTTACGAAACTGACCTGAATCGTAACACCCCTCCGCGGTTTAGGGCCAACAAACGCTTCGTTCGTTACCTGCCCGGAGCACATACGCCCGCCGGAGACCAGGCCGTCATCGAGGAGCAATACGAATACGATGCGGATTTCGGTTGCTCTTCCTGTGGAAGCAACTTCGTGACCCGGCATGTAGACGGTAGGGGTAACGAAACCCTCCACCAATACGATGAGAGTGGAAACCGCATCCATTCCCAACATCGGATCGCATCGATCGTCAATGACTTTACCTACAACGAATTCGGTCAAAGGACTTCACGCACCCATCCGGACAATGGGAGCGGGCACCGCCGCCGGGATCAATTCACCTATTATGATTCAGGCCCTCAGCGCGGCTATTTGCATGAAGCGATTCTGGATTCGACCAGTTTCGAATTGACGACCACCCTAGAATACGATCTCGTAGGAAATGTCGTAAAAAAAATTGATCCACGAGGCAATGACAAGCAATTTATTTTCAACGAATTAGACCAAGTGGTTCGTATGGTCTCCCGTGAGGTGGAACCCGGAAGCGACATTCGGTATGAGAGAGATACGTATTACGATGCAAACAACAGGATCACGCGCCGAGACATCCAAAACGTTGACGAGAATGGTGTCATTCAAGCGAACTCGCATTTCTCCACTTCCCTCGCCTACGACATTCTGAATTTCCCAGTCTCCACCACGGCAGAAGTCGATAATGACCGCTCAATCGTCACTGAATACGAATACGACGGCAACCGCAATCTGTCGCTAATCAAGACAGGCGAGTCCACGAATGGAAACCAACCCTCCAACCTGACCCGATACCTGTATGATGAAAGAGACCTGCCTTACCAGACAATCCTGGCTGAGGGTGATCCCGATCAATCCACGACCCAGTACGATTACGATCAAAATGGGAACTTGATCGTCCAAGAAGAGGGTCTTGAGGACGCACCGCGAATATCCGAATTCACTTACGATGGATTCAACCGACTGGTCCAGAAGCTCGACCCCATGGGGAATACCGTCGCTTCCAGATACGACTCCAATCATAACCTGGTTCATGAACTTACTTCCGGTGAACTCGAGGATGTCGAAGGTCGCGCTCAAAATATTCGCCTCGATGAGCGCAGTTCCGTCTATGATCAGATGGATCGTGTGGTGCGTGGCGATACCTTTTTCTTCGACACGAATTCCCAGAATCCCATCGCGGATGGATCGGCAACCGCCCAGTATTTTTATTCTGATAACTCACAAGTAACCAGAATTCTCAATGACAACGGCCACAGCTGGAATCTAATTTATGACACGGCGAATCGTGTAAGCGAAGTTGTCGATCCAAAAAACAACACGGTCAGAATGGGGTATGACGGCAATTCCAATCTCACAAGACTTTCTTCCGTGGAGAAAGCAGACCTAGGGAATGGTGACCAGCTGTTCACCACGACCTTTGCGCATGATGGACTCGACAGAAAAATGAGAACCATCGATAACATCGGAAACACGCGCTCATACGCACACGATTCGCGAGGCAATCTGATTCTGAGTCGAGACGCGAACGACAATAGAACGGGTTACGTCTACGACGGCCTTAACCGCTTGACCGAAACCCTTTATGAGATAACGGATTCAGGTAATGGTGCAGGAACCGTTGTGGATGAGATCCGAACTCTCCAGACTTGGGACGATAACTCGCGCCTTACCTCTCGAACCGATGATAACGGGAATGTTTCCGGCTATGCCTATGATTCTCTCGATCGAACCATCCAGGCTCTCTATGCCGACGGTACACAAAAAGAACAGTCCTTTGATGTGCATCATAACGTCGTTCAATCCACTGACGCAAACGGCTCGATTACTCGGAACTCGTTTGATCTGTTGAACCGCTTGGCTGAGAAAATCATCACACCGGGGCCAGGCGTTTCATCGGATACAACGTTTGAACGATTTACTTACGATGGTCGCTCACGTCCGGTCCAGCTCGAGGATGACGACTCTGCGGTGAGTTTCGGTTATGACTCCCTTTCCCACCCTGTACGAGAAACCCTCAACGGAGTGACCACGACAACAAGTTATGACGCTCTTGGAAACATGCTTTCATGCGTCTACCCAAGTGGCCGAACGGTCGTTTCCACCTTCGACGAGTTGGAACGCCTCCAAACTATTACGGACGCGGGCGGCGCAATCGCCTCCTATGCTTTTGTGGGCCCCCATCGTGTCGCCCAGTGCAGTTTTGGGAACGGCACGCGACTGGATATCGCCTATGATGGCATAACCGGCGTGGCCAACCAGGCTGGGGACTTCGGCGTTAAACAAAAAACCCGTACTACTCATTCGGTCGCCTTAAACGGAACCGTCTTCGAAGATCGCACATACAGCTGGGATAGCATGAACAATAAGACTTCCATTACGGATGTTCTTAATTTCACGTCGAATCGAGAATTCACCTACGATTCGATCTACCGTTTGGTCCATTCTACCAGCGACCCAGCGAAGGGGGCCGAGGTTCAAACCGAGTACGAGCTCGATGGGGTCGGGAATCGAACGACCGTCACCGGCGGCATCGGAGCAGGAGTTTACACCCTGGATGAGACCACTCCGATCCCCGGAGACCGCCAGGTGAACCAATACACGAGCACACCCTTCGACACCAGAAAGTATGACAACAACGGAAACCTGGTCACGGTTAACCCCGCCGCTCCAAATGAAAAAGGGATCGAGTATGACTACCGCAATCGGATGGTCGGTCACACAGACGGAAACAGCACGTATGCGTACGATGCTCTGGGAAGACGGATTAAAAAAACGGTTAACAATGGCGCTCCGGAGGAGACCCGATACTTCTATAAGGGTGTGCGGGTTGTGGAAGAACAGGACGGGGGTGGAAACGTTGGGGCGACTTACGTCTACGGACATTTCGTTGACGAAGTCATCAACATGGAAAGAGGGTCCGAGAGTTATTTTTACCACTGCGACGATATCTACAGCGCCAGGGCGGTCACGGATTCCGATGGAGACGTAGTGGAACGGTACGATTACGGAGATTACGGAGAACCGATGATCTTCGACCCGATCGGGAGTCCACTGGCGGAATCCCAAATCGACAATCCATATCTGTTTACGGGACGTCGGTATGATTCCGAAACGGGTTATTACTACTTCCGCACTCGCTACCTCGATCCCGCTGCCGGTCGTTTCACCTCACGGGACATGATCGGCATCTGGACCGATTCCCTCAACCTTGGAAATGGATACAGTTACGTGGGCAACAATCCATTATCTCATCTTGATCCGATGGGGTTATTTTTCTCGGAGGCGCTCGCGGCGGAAGCAGCTGCCAAAGCTGCTCCTGTTGTAATCGAGGTCGTTAAGGATGTGGCGGTTGCTACGGGAGGCGCAAGCGCCGCAGCAGCAGCCGCGGAATTGGCCGCTGCGGTAGCGGTCGGAGTGATCGTCGGAGGGGCGGTTGGAATTGGGCTTTCGGATGTCACCTTCGAGCAAACTTTTGAAACATTCGCTGAATTATTTGGTATCGATACAATTCCTGATCACCCGGCCATTCCTACCGACCCGGAAAATGACCCCATCCCGGCCCCCGCACCGACTGAAAGAGAACCTATCCATGACGAGACCGATGATGCCGCTGACGCCGAAGCAGAAGAACCACTTCCAAAACCACGCGGGGGAAAACTAAGGGGAGGTCCAGGTTATACCTGTACCGTAACCTGCCGCGCCGTTGGATCTGGTCCGTCCGGAAATAAAGATGCGACGGCTACTGCCATGACCCAACATGCAGCCTGTGTTGCAGCTAAATTGAAGGCGAAGGCAAAGATCCCCGGTAAATGCGAGAAACCATGCAATTATTGAGGATTGGAATCCGCCAGACCTCTAAGAAGAATTGATTCAATGAGATATTTTCTTCAAAGAAAGTCGGGTAATGGAGTTGAACAACAACTAAGGATTAATGACAGCAGTTGTTCTGTGGAGAGGTAAGCCTATGAAGACCCTTTTAAGAGAATCTTGGAGATGGGCGTATACATCGGTCATGTGTGTTTTAGTTGTTTCTCTCTTCAGTAGCTCCCTGGTTTCCGCGCAAGGTCCGCCCCCGACCCCTACTCCCATCACCACTCCACAGATGGGCCTTCACTACTACGCCATCCAGGACCTGAACACCGGCGATGTTATCCGTAGAGGCGTGACCGGCGACGCCGGTGTGGCGTTCAGCAACCTGATATTGAGCCCGGACACTCCCTACCGTATATGGGCTCTTCAAGCAGAGACTCTGCGCGTTGCGAATCCCGGACTTGTCACCCCATCGAGCGGTTCGAGATTTCAAGTTCCTACACTTAGCTTTCGTTATACCACTTCACCTGATACCGATGGCGATGGTCTCCACGACATTGGCGAGTTCATCGTGGGAACCATTAGCGATCCGGAAAACCCCAACACCACGGATACCGATGTCGATGGAATCGAGGACGGTCCCGAAGTGCTGCAAGGAGAGGATCCTCTGTCCGGATTGGTAGCCAGGACCGGAATCATAGGAATTGTGGATACAGCTGGCGATGCCGCCGATGTTTGCGCTATTAATGATATGGCCATTGTCGCCGATTCCGATGCAGGAATTTCTGTCTTTAATATTTTTGACGGGATGGACCCCACCCTGATTGCGCGAGTCGATACGCCGGGCCAAGCCTTGAGGGTTTCCTGTGTTGGAAACCTCGTTGCGGTAGCCGATTGCGAGGCGGGACTGACCGTCATTGATGTCTCCAACCCACCTTTGGCACAGGTGGTCCGGCAATTCCAATTTGGGGAATCCTGCGCACAGGCGATCGCCACCGCGGGAAATATTGCTTACGTGGGATACGAGGAAGGTCTCTTGGTGGCTGCTGACCTCGAAACGGGAATAAGCATTGATTCGCTGTCATTCGATGAGGAAGTTAGAGACATCTTTCTGGCCGGCGATTTGATGTATGTGCTGACTGAATCGATGCTACATGCAATCGATTACTTGTCGGGAAGACTTGAAACACTTTCATCCGTGGATTCTCCAATCGTTTCAGGACGCAACCACCGATTGTTTGTGGGAGGAGGAATCGCCTACGTCATTCATAGTACCGGTTACAATACGTACAGCCTTGAAAACCCCGAGGTGCCATCTCTCATTCAAGCGGGGACTTCCCCCCAGAATGGATGGCGTCATATGACCCTCAACGGCTCCGGGCTGGGGGTTATTGCCACGGGTCCAACTCCTAGTACCAGTGATATTGGTATTTTCGACGTTTCCAGCGCGACTCAAACCAACGAACTGATCACGATCTTCCCCACTCCAGGGATCTCCCAATCGGTGTCCATCTACAATGGGCTTGCCTATGTCGCAACCGGGCAAAGCGGTTTCCTTGTCCTGAGTTATCTCGCCTTCGATAACCAGCGGGAAGCGCCGGGGATCGGGCTATCCGCCAGTTTTTCCCTTGATCCAGCCGAGGTTGAAGAAGGAAAATTTGCGCGACTCACGGCCGATGTGACCGATGACGTGCAGGTCCGAAATGTGGAGATTTATTTGGACGGAGTATTGGTTCAGACAGACGGGAACTTTCCTTTCGAATACCGTTTTACAGCACCACGGCTTGCAGAGCAACCGATTTTCACAGTACAAGCCAAGGCGACAGATACGGGCGGGAATGTTACATGGACCGATGAGATCACGGTAAACTTACTTCCCGATGAAACCTCTCCGCGAGTGATCCAAGTCCAACCCCAAGCCGGTGGACGTGCGGTTCAAACGATTGCCGCGATCTTCAATGAACCTATGGATATTTCCACCCTCTCGGAAAACAGTTTCCAAGTGCGTTTCATCGATTCAGGCGTAGGCCTTCCCCTCAAGGGAGTCGGGACACCTGTTCCAGGCGGATCCATCGAGTATCGCGAAGAGGCGAAAACGGCCCTTCTATTGTTCGAAAGTCCTCTTGCAAATGGTCGTTACCGGCTCAGTATTGCCAACTCCGTCACGGACTTGGCGGGCAATTCCATGGAAGAAGAATTCTCATCCACCTTCCTCGTGGGCAATGCGGTATTCTGGACTAAACCCCGCGAAGGTTCCTGGCAGGTGGGGGCCAATTGGAGCACATTCAATGTTCCAGGACCCTCGGACACTGTCATCGCCTCTCTCCCCGAAGAAGCGACGATAGTGATCGACGGGGGCAATAATGTCGTGGCCAGTTTATTCACCGACCACCTCATCGATATGACCGATTTCGCGGCCGAACTCACTGTAAACGGCCCACTCCAACTCAATAATTTGATGCGGATGGGGCCCCGCGGCGTCCTGACCAACGCCCTGGTTACGATGGGCTCCGAAGGTTTGATAGAAATTGTGAGCGGGAACCGGGGCACCTTGGATGGCGTGAGAATCAACGGAGATGTCGAATTCCTGGATGACGCCTCCGGCCTGTTCATCGAAAACAACCTGACACTGAACGGCCTGATGACAATTAGAAGTGGAGTCGGTACGGGTGGAGATCTCCTGAACTTCAGGGACTCGAATCAGATCTTGGACGGAACGGGGACCGTTCAGTTTTTAGTCGATCGGGTTACTAGCTCGAGTGCCATCCTAGTTGGAACCGGTTTGTCGTTAACCGTTGGGCCGGAGATGACCATCCAGGGGCCAGGACGGGGCATGGTCGAACTCGGGGTGGGGGGTCGGATGATGGGGACGGTCGATTCCTCCGCGGGACAGATACAGATCAAGGGTGAAGATTGGACGAACGAAGGCCTCCTTCATGCTCGTGGAGAAGGTGGAATCTTTCTCAACGATACCTGGACCAACGCTGGAGAAATCGTCCTCGAGGAAACCGGGACCCTAATTCTCGGTGGCGAGTTTGTTCCCAGCGACCTTGGCGACTTCAACAGAGACGGGGGAACCGTTCACTTGTCCGGAACGATTGACCTTGCTACCGAGGACCTTGTCTTGAACGACGATCTTGGTACCTGGAATCTTGATAGCCTATTCGGTAATGGCCTTATTCAAGACGGAGTCATTCAACTCGTTGGAGCGACTCGACTCATAGCAAAAGGAGGAACACTGGAAAATACGACATTCAATGGAGACCTGTTCATCGACAGTGGGGGTTCCCTAAGGGTTCAGGACAATCTGACTCTTAACGGTCGAATGACGGCAGTCCGGCAAGTTAGTATAGCCTTCAGAGGCAATGGCGATGTCGTTATCGATGGAACGGGAGAGATCTTATTGGAGGGCTCGGTTCAATCTCGACCCCTCCTTACTCTACATACAGATATTGAGACATTCACCCTCCAGCCAGAGATCGAGCTCTCAGGAGGGCTTGCGCGCATCCAAGGATCGCCGGGGGTCCATCTCCTAAATCGAGGCGCAATTCATGTAGACCGTCCGGCGTTCTTCGATATGAGTGTCGATTGGACTAATGACGGTTTGGTGAAGACTTCCCGAGGGAGTTTCCTCTCAATCAACGGAGAGGTGTGGATCAACTCGGGACGGATCGAGTTGGCCACGAGCAGCACCATCGAAACCAACCCCAACTTCAACACCGATTTCACTCAGTCGGCCACCGGCACACTCGTTTTAGATATCGCTGGTACAGGCGAAGGTGACATCGGAAAATTCACCGCCGGGGGACCTGTCAACCTGGATGGAACCTTAGAGATCAACTTGCTCAGCGGTTTTGAGCCGAGCGTCGGAAATACTTTTAAGATCATGACCTACCCGTCTCGCGTGGGAACGTTCGCGACCGAAGAATTCCCCGACCCGGGAGTCGGCAAGGATTTTGTGCTGACCTATGGGGCAACGGAGGTGACTTTAGATGTTGTCTCCGAATAGTGGGATCGCATGGCCGCCTAAGATCTCCGTCATCCGGTATGTCGGCAGGGGTGGAAAGGATGTCCGCTTGCCCAATTCAATCTTCTGTGGAATTGCCCTCGCCTAAAATAAGAAAATTCGGTTTTCCTTATTTTCGATGGCGCCCTTTTCGGGTGTCCCCGTAGGTGACCTTCTCCCCGAAAACGATCCCATTTTAGATGCTAGAATTAGGAATCGAATTATTGACGAAAGGGACAGGAAGAATGGCGAGAAGAGGAAGGAAGATCGTTATCTGGTTCGAGGGAACGGAAAAAAATTCACCCTCAACGAACTGGAAAAGGGAAGGTGGAGACTGTTCGGGATCGACTTACAAGGCTCACAGAAGAGGCCTAGATTTGAGGCAAGGTCCCTTGAGGAAGCAATAAACATAGCCGAGGGTATTCTCTTCGGGCCACAAGTTGATCCATCCGCATTGCCCATCGCTGATGTATTTGTGAAGTGGAGAGAGCAATTGACCTGTTCCGAGGCAACCAAGAAAGAGTATTGGGATGGTGTTCAACGGGCCTGTGACTGGTTTGACGAGAACCAACTCTTCTTATGGAAGGACCTTCGTCTGGAACATTTGCAGTCTTATTCCAACCAATTATCCGGGAAGCGGTATTCCAAGCGGTACGTACAGATTCTCTGCAAACCCGTTAGGCAATGTGCTCGATGGGCTGCAAGAAACTGGCCGGACCATTTTCGAAATTGGACGGAAGGTGTCGTGATAACGGGACGTGAAGAGAGTTCCTATGCAGCGGGTCGTGGTTACCTTTCTTTTGAGCAACTTCTCGGGTTCCTAAAGTGGCTCGAGGAGAATGATCACTGGAATATCCTTCCTGGAGTCGCCTTACAGGGTTTATGTGCCTGCCGGTTGAGAGAGACGGTGCGTCTCAAATGGGAGAATGTCGATCTTGAATCACGGACCGTCACCATTGAGGGGCAAGTCAAGAATGTTCAAAGCATTCGTCGGCTTCCGCTTCCTCAAGCAGTGTGGAAGGTTCTTGAGGCGGGTCCTCGCGATGGGGATCGGGTCTTGGATAAGTATCAGGGGCCCGAGCGGTATAAGACATATGGTCGGCAGGTTCGGCGACTGCTGCAAAGGTGGGATCCGGAGTGTCGGATCGAACCGAAAGGCTTACGACGGACACTTCCCAGCGAAGCCATCCGAGGGGGTTGGGCGGGTTACGCGCTGGAGCGGTATCTCGGTCATTCGGCGCAAGGGATCACCGAGAAACATTATGTGGCCGCTTCAGGCGTCGAACTCGTCGATCTTCTCCGAAGGCAGGTTGTGGAGAAGGTGGACGGAGCCCTTGAAACAGTCGTGGGATCGGGTTCTCCGGATCCAGTCAATGTCATTCCTCTTCCGACACGGGGGATGGACCGCAAAAAAGTGCAGAAAAAGTGCTCCGAGAAGGACAAAAAGGTAGTGAGTGCGAATCCGAATTCGCAAAAACCTTAGGAAAACTGGTACGCGCGATAGGATTCGAACCTATGACCTACGGCTCCGGAGGCCGTCGCTCTATCCAGCTGAGCTACGCGCGCACATGAAAGAAACTTGACTTGGGGGCATAGTCACCCGCAAAACCTCCCCTGTCAATAACTCAAAAATAGGGGTGTTCCGGCGAACTAAAGGGGCATTTTTTTTCTTTTAACATCTGTACAAAGGATTCCAAATGATTTCATCACCGAGTTCTGGCAATTCTGAATCCGACTGCCTCGCCTCGGTATTCCGGGACCAGCTGGGCCCGCACCGCTGACCGACAGTCTTTCGCTTTGTTCGCCCAGCAGCCTCCGCGAATAATCCGTCTGTCTGTGGCAGGGACTTCCCAGGCGCTTCCAATGTCGGGCGCGTTCACGTAGGAATGACTCCAATCCTGGCACCATTCCCAGAGGTTTCCCGACATATCAAAGAGGCCGAATTGATTCGGCAGGAGTAAGGCAACCGGCTTCGTACTGTTTGGAAACCCGTTAGCGCCGCTGGTCCAGCAGTACCACATATAGTCGGCTCGATTTCCCGGCAGCACCCCCGCCGGAACGTGTTGGCAATCCAGTTCTTCTTTCCTCAGACCGCCGAAGAAGAAGGCCGATTGAGTCCCTCCCTTACAAGCGTATTCCCATTCCGCTTCCGAGGGTAAGCGGAATGTTGGCGACCCTGTGGCGGATTCGACCCGGTCGTTCAAGCGATCGAGAAACTCCTGGACATCGAGCCACGAGACATAATAGACCGGGTGGTCCGGGCCTTCACCCTTTCCGCTTCCGGGCAATGATTCGGGTGTGGAGTCCATCACCGATATCCACTGGGCTTGAGTGATCTCTGAGGTCCCCAAGTAGTAATCTTCAGGGATCGTCACTTCATGTTGGGGGCCCTCGTCGAACTTTCTCCCAGGCTCACTGTCCGTGGACCCCATCAGAAAGGTCCCCGCTAATATGGGAACCATTTCGAGAGACCGTGCGCCCTCGGGGAGACCTGGAATGTCGACTCGCAAGATATCGCGATCATCTTCAGGGATCACTTCTGGAACCGGAGTCGGGTCTGGACTCATTTCAACTTCAGGAACTGGATCCGAAGACAGAAGAGGAGATGGAGTCGGAGTTTTAGCCACCCAGAGTCCAACCAGGATTCCAGCGATCAGACCAATAGCGATTAGGAGGACAACTCCGAACTTCATCAGCTTCTCCTGGTTCTCATGGTTCTCTCACCACACGGAAACCAAATGCCTCGTTCCGCTCCGCCGGGAAGACGCCTCCTCGGTCGGCCGATCTGCAGTGCTTCGACACAGACGCGTAATGCCCCCCGCGGATAACCCTACCGTATTTCTTGGGAGAGACCCAAGCCCGACCATCGTCCGGCGCATTGACATAGGATGGCTGGAACCAGTCTTCGCACCATTCGAAGAGAGAACCGGAAATGTCGTACAATCCGAATGGATTCGGAAGAAGGGTTGCTGTTTCCGCGGGTCCTTTCGATGGAGCCCTTCGATTGGAATTCCCGCAGTACCACATGTAATCACCCCGGGTTCCCGGCAAGTCTCCGGCCGCACAATCCTCGCAACTGTACTCGCACTCTATTGAATCTCCAAAAAAGAATGCGGTCTCGGACCCGGCTCGACATCCATACTCCCACTCGGCTTCTGAAGGAAGGCGGAAACTGCCTTGGCCAAGCAGATTCAAGGCCCCAATGAATTCCTGGCAATCATTCCAACAAACATTATAGACAGGAAAGTTGTTTCCCTCCCCTCCATCTTCCCCGGGAATGGGTCCGGGGAGAGACCTCATGAGTGCTAACCATTGGGCTTGAGTGACCTCTGTCTCCCCCATGAAGAAATCATTGGCGAAGGTCACGGTGTGGATGGGGGTCTCATCCGATTCTCGATCGCGTTCGGTGTCGGTCGAACCCATCAGAAAAGACCCCGCCGGGATACAAATGAACCGCATCGGGCGTGCGCTTTCGGGAAGGTTTGGAAGATGGATCGTCATGGTCTCAGAAGAAACACGGGGAACGACCTCATCAGCCTGACATTGACCTTCCAGACAGAAAACCAGAATGAGCAGACATGGAAAAAACATCGTCGTATTGGCGGATGGACTTCGTAACGTCATTGGCAACAGGATCTCAAGGAATTCTGACTAAGCGGAAACCAGTATTGATGCTCGATTCAAAGGGTTGTGCGTTTCCACGATCCGCCGAACGACAGAACCGGGCAAAGCTGTTCCGGTACCCGCCTCGCAGAATCCGTTGGGTCCCAGCAGGGCTTACCCACGCACTCCCGTCATCTGGAGCATTCACATAAGACTCATGGTACCAATCAGCACACCATTCCCAGATGTTCCCCGACATATCGAATAGACCGAACTGGTTTGGAAGGAGAGTCGCTACTTCCTTGGCACCGCTCGAGAATCCATTCATGTCGGCGCTCCAACAGTACCACATGTAATCAGAGCGATTACCAGGCAGAGTCCCAGCGGCACAATCGAGGCAGAACTCATTACAATCGATACCCGTCGAATCTCCGAAGAAAAACCGGGCTTGCGTTCCTCCACGACAGGCGTATTCCCATTCGGCTTCGCTTGGAAGTCGATAATCATCCGGGCTGACTATGCTTAGGGCCTCGGCGAAGGCTTGCGCCTGATCCCAAGTCACGAAATAGACCGGATAGTTATGACCCTCACCGCCGCCTCCACCGGGCAGGTTGGTTGGTAGCGGTCCCATGAGGCCTTCCCATTGCCCCTGGGTAATCTCAGTTTCACTCATGAAGAAGTCCTGAGACAAAGTAACGTTATGGACCGGCCATTCATCAGTTTGGCGTCCGTTTTCGGTTTCTTCCGAACCCATGTTGAAAGACCCGGCGGGGACTCGGACAAATCGCAACGGACGTGCGCCCTCGGGAAGTCCCGCGATGTCGACGGTCAGGCAATCCGGACCGGTGCAAGGAGCAAGAGGAGTGGCAGTCGCGGTGGGGGAAGGAGTTGGTGTCTGGATATTGCGCACCTGCCAGGCTTCTTGAAAAAGGATCGCATCTTTCCCGTCGACTACTCCATCCTGATTGAGGTCGATCATATGGGCGATCGGGTCGGGTGTCGGCGTCGGTGCTTGACCTAGCCCAGGCGTGGCTGAAATCGCTGAAATCAAGGCAAACACTGCGGAGATTCTATTGACACTCAACATTGCTTCTTCTCCGGTCATCCGAATAGTTTCAAGTGTTCATATCCTAGTTTAGCGGTCACTGAACCGCAAGCGCCCAATAATGAAAAACCATTCGATCCTGAGATTCACTCTGGAGACTTTGACCCTGGGTGTGGTGAGAATTCCAAAAGACGCTAGGATATTCGAATTTGATATGTACGCCAAAGTAATCCGCTAGAAGGAATTCCTCCATGAAATCGATTTGGGCATGCCTTACCACACTTCTGATTGGCCTATTGGTTACTCAACCCTTTACCCTGAAGCCGCAATCCGCGTTCGCCACCACCGATCCGAGCATCGACTGTGACCTAAACCGCGCAACAGTGCTAATCCGAGGGGAGTCGGCCTCCCGGGTTGAACATACAGCCGCTGTTGTGTTGGTCGAAGAAGTTCAAAAACGAACAGGTGTCCGTTGGCCGATTTCCACCGAATGGCCAAAAAAAGGGACTGTGATCGCCATTGTTTCAGGCGAAGAGTCGATGCTCCAAGGAAGAGAGATATCGGTATCGGACCGCGAAAATCGGCCCGAAGGTTTCACGATCGCATACAGTGAACCGGTCGGAGGAGAGTCACCCGAAATTGTCTGGATACTTGGCGCGGACCTCAGCGGTGCACTTTACGGCGTAGGCAAACTCCTCCGTTCCCTCGACTGGAAAGAGGGTTATATTGGATGCGATGAACTTCCCATCGGTTCCTCGGCCCCCGACGATTCTATCCGCGGTCACCAACTGGGTTACCGGACAACTGCAAACTCGTACGACGCTTGGACTCCCGAACAGTACGACCAGTACATCCGCGAGCTGGCCCTTTTCGGTGTCAATGCAATTGAAAACATTCCGTTCCAAGACAGCGATAGCCCTCTGATGCCTGTCACAAGACAGGAAATGAACCGCCAACTCGGCCTCATCTGTCAGAAGTATGGTGCTCAATACTGGGTATGGACTCCTGCCACCTTCGATCTAACCGATACAGAAGAGAGGGCAAAGCTTCTGCAACAACACAAAGCCTTCTATCAGGAGTGCAGCCACCTCGATGCTGTCTTCTTTCCCGGCGGAGATCCGGGAGATAACCACCCGAAACACGTATTGCCCTTCCTGAAGGATGTTTCCGAGTTGCTTTCGAAACATCACGCCGGTGCAAAAGTGTGGATGTCCCTCCAGAATTTTGAAGATGATGAGGTCGATTACTTTTTCGATTGGATCACCGAGCACCAACCCGATTGGTTCGAGGGAGCGGTGGGTGGACCTTCTAGTCCCCCACTTCCGGAGATCCGTAAACGGCTTCCGAAGAAATATCGACTTCGCGATTACCCGGACATTACCCACACCGTTCGATCTCAGTACCCGACTCCCTGGATCGATCCCGCCTTCGCCTTTACCTCGGGACGGGAAGGGACTAACCCGGAACCAGTTTATTACAGCACCATCTTTCGCGCATTCGCTCAGTACACCGATGGTTTCATCACCTACTCGGATGGAATGCACGACGATGTCAATAAAACGATTTGGAGTGTCCTCGGCTGGGACGTCGACGCGGATGTGCGCGAGGCTCTCATTGAGTACTGTCGCCTTTTCTTCGGGCCAGAGGTCGCCGAACGCGCGGCAGATGGGATCTACGCCCTGGAAAGAAACTGGTCCGGTCCCTTGGAGACCAACGGAGGAGTCGAAGCCACGCTCGCCCTGTGGCAAGAGCTAGAGGCGGCTGCGCCCCAACTCAAAGATAACTGGCGCTGGCAACTCTGCCTCCTCAAGGCGCATTACGACGCATACATCCGAGCGCGCTTGATCCACGAACAGAACCTGGAGGACGGAGCGAATACAGCCCTGGGTGAGGCTTGGGGGATTGGCGCCGATCAGGCGATGGAGAAGGCCCTCTCCACCTTCTCGCGAGCCGATTTGATTGACCTTCGGCCCGATGTCAATGACAGGATCTACGGACTCTGTGAAGATCTATATCAAAGCATCGGCTACCAGAGTAGCGTCGAAAAGTATGGGGCAAACAACGCGCAACGTAGCGCGGTTCTCGATTTTGTCGACCACCCGCTCAATAACCGATGGTGGTATGAAGACCAATTCTCCGAGATCAAGGAACTCGATTCGGAGGAAGAAAAAATCGCTCGCCTCGATGTTATTCGAAAATGGGAAAACCCGGGCCCGGGAAGTTTCTACGACGACATCGGGAATGTCGCCAAATCGGATCGTGTCCTACGTGGTGAATCGATTGCTACCGATCCCTTGATGAAACGGAATATGAATCCGGATTACATGTGGTGGGACAATGGGATGACCCGGGTTCGTCAGTCCTGGATCAGCAAGATGGATTGGCCGATGGGAATGCGCTACGACGGTCTCGATCCGGAGGCCGAATACATCTTCCGAACGACCGGGTACGCTCAATGCCTACTCCGTGCCGATGGCGAACTTCTCGAACCGTACCTTGATGGGACCGGCATCGGGGAGATCAAAGAGTTTAAGGTTCCTGCCAAGCACTACCAGGACGGATCGATGAATGTCACTTTCGATATCCCGCATGAGCCCGGGGTCAACTGGCGCCAAGCCTCACGCCTGACCGAGGTTTGGTTGATCAAACGGTGAGTTTGAACCGTAGCCCGGCAACTCATTCGCCGGTTCGCGGTTGCGAAAAAAATGGCGGGTAGCAGAAAAATGTGCCCGCAAATCAATCCAGCAGTTCCCGCATCGCCGTCATCAACACCTCTTCCACCTTCGGTGAAACTGCTGAAGCGTTGATTCCGGTTTCGTATCCCCCCTCGGCATAGGCGGCGGCGGTGCCGATATAACCCGGTGCGCCATCGCCATAGGCCGCCATGCAAACTGTCGATTCGGGTGCCATCTCGCGTGCGGCGAGTTGGTACTCGACAAACAGTTCGCCTGGCATGTGGAGGATCTGGATGGGGCCCACCCCGAGGCAACTGAGGAAGGTCGCCTCTCCCGCTCGTGTTCGGTCACGGAAGGCGAGGTCGCTAGCGGCCCCGGCACGGTGGCCAGGGTCGGCGTTTGGATCGTTCAAGGTTCTTCGTTTCTCGGAGTCGACTACCTCCTCTCGCAGTGGGAGAGCGACCTCTAGCGTTTTCCATTCCACGTCCTCCGAACCGATCGTGGTCTTTTTAGTGTCTTCCCAAGCCCTTCTCATTCCATCCGCCAGACGGCCTGCAAGGATGGGCCGGTTCTCCGGCGAGCCATCGTTGTATTTTCCAGCACCGATATTTCCACCTGCCCCGGTAAAGTGGATCAGGCTCGCTCCCGGTATCGCGCCGGCCCGGATGGATCTCGCCATCCCGACATAATCGGCACTGATGTTTCCCTGACCGTAATAGCTCTGCGGGTGGGTGGCATAGTAAGAGAGCACAGCGATTGGTCGTTCCTCGCTCCAGAAACTGACCACATTCACAATCGGATCAATCGTTCCCTCGGGCCAAGCCCGCAGTTCGGGATCGGCGCAAGCGGTGAATCGCATGTGCGCGACCTTCCCATTCGGTCCCACCAGCCTTCGGTTCGAGGCCACTTTCGCTACCTCGGCTCCGCCTACACCCACATGCGTCACCAATTCCATCGCCTCCAATGACTCTTTCGCCGCGAGGGCGGTCTTATGGATCGCTTCTCGTGCAAAATCAGCATTGAAGAGAAGACCTGAGATCCCATGTTCTGCCAGAAGGTTGTCGGTTGTGAAATCGCACCCAGGGGCATCGTGTTGGTGGAGTGCGTGAACAGCGACACGATCCACCGTCGTTCCGACTGCGTCAGCCAGCGCTTTCCGGTAGAATGTCGACCCCTCGTTACCGATGCCGATCCAGTCGACAGCACACAAAACAATAGGGTCTTGACCTTCGGGTGTTAAAACGATTCCGCGCGCGGAGAGCGGGTCCTGAACGGACACAGCCGCCATCCGTCCGCCATAACAAAGAGGGGAACCGAGGGGAGGTGTAACATCCGCCAGGAAATTGGAAATACCCATTCCTCCCGCGAAAACATGGATCGGGTGGAGGAATACCACGAAGAGGATGAATGCAGTACCAGACCCACTCTTCATTTCGAAACCTTTCCGGAAAACCTCAAAACATTGGATGGAATCCCGAATTCGCTTGGAGCTCACGCAGTCGCCCCGATTGGGTGATTTCTACAATCAAGAGGAACTTTTTCTCCTCGTCAAGGGTGGCGAGAATTGAAGGAATTCAGCAGAGAAACGCCCTCCTCATCGATAGAGAGAAGGGCGGATAATTCAAAGGAAAGGGATGAATACTCTTAGGAACCGGCTCTTTTAACGATGGTGCGGACCGCTTCACGATCTTTATCGTTCAGGCCAGCGACACCATTTAAGATTTCACCGAGTTCCGTATCGTCGATAGCCCATCCCGCACTCTCAAGTTTCAATCGATGCTCAAGAAGAACCCGCCCCGCTCCACTAGGACGCAGGTTAGCGCCTCGGGCGATGCGCTCCACCCACTCTGCGGTGGGGACATCGAGGGTCAGGTTGAGTTGACAAGTTGGCTTTGGCATGGCGAATTCCTTTCTCAGACACAGTTTTTCCGTAACAAAAATTGAGGCAAAATTTAGTTAATGGTAACTACTCGGATTTTATTGTCAAGATTTTTTTTTTGACTTGTCGCTTTACCGTCCAATTTCTGTAACGGTAATAAAATATATAACAAGCGGTTTGTTGTGACTCCGGAAAAATGAAGACAGCCGTATCGTATTTCTATGACTAAAATGAAGTCCGCCGGGATCACCCAATCAAACATTGGCCCTTGAGTGATGGTTCCAAATCATCCACCATCTGTTTGGAACCATAGGATTTGCAGGAATCTCGGAGGAATATCCACGATGGCAGCGAAACCGAATATTCTTTTAATCACTACAGACCAGCAAAGAGGCGACTGTCTTAGTTGCGCGGGCCATCCAGCGGTCGAGACCCCTTACTTGGATCAACTCGCTGAGGACGGTGTCCGTTTCACAAACGCCTACACCTCGGTCCCCTCCTGTACACCTGCGCGCGCGGCCATCATCACCGGGATGGATCCTTGGAATCATGGACGCCTTACCATGACCGGCAGCGAAGCCCTCCGTTACCCCGCCACTCTCCCGCAGGTTCTGGGCGAAGCGGGTTATCAAACCCAAGCGGTCGGCAAGATGCACCATTCTCCTCAACGAAGGCGCTATGGTTTTGACCACATGATTCTGGACGAGAGCAGCCGACGCCAAGGGGATTTCATCAGCGACTACGATCAGTGGTTCGAGGACCACAACGATGAGGATTACGGATTTCGCGACCACAGTATAGATTGGAACAGCTGGATGGCGCGTCCGACTCATCTCCCCGAGCATATGCATCCCACCCACTGGACCGCGAGAGAGGGATCGAGATTCCTCCGTCACCGAGACAAGACCCATCCCTTCTTCATGTGGCTTTCTTTCGCGCGCCCGCATTCTCCCTACGATCCCCCGCAGGCCTATTGGGATCTCTACATCAACAAACCGAACATCCCCGAACCGGTGTTCGGCGATTGGGTCGCTCCTTACCGGAAACGGGTCGCGGATGTGAACTCCCCCTGGAACGATCTCCCGCTCGATCTGGTAAGGAGAGGGCGAGTTGGGTACTACGGGAACATCACTTTCATCGACCACCAGATCGGAAAGGTTTTCTATGAATTTCGCAGGTTCGATCGCGAAGCCTTCGACAACACCTTTGTGATCTTCACCTCCGATCATGGCGACATGATGGGAGATCATTGCCATTGGCGAAAAACATATGCCTACGAACCCTCGGCAAAGGTGCCCTTCTTGATCAAATACCCCAAAGGTTGGGATTTACCCCGGAACATGACTCGCGATCAACCGATCGAATTGCGCGACATCATGCCCACAATTCTCGATGCGGTTGGGATGGATGTCCCCGATTCCGTCGATGGGACCAGCCTTCTCAATCTGTGTCGTGATGAGAACGCTGAGTGGCGCGAGTTCATCAACGGTGAACACACCTATTGTTATGACAAAGACAATGGGATGCAGTACCTGACCGACGGCAGGGAAAAATTCATCTGGTTCCATCACACGGGAAGGGAACAGTTCTTCGACCTCGCCAACGATCCCAACGAAATGCGGAACCTGGCAACAGTCGCCGAGGCTCAATCCAGAATCGATGTCTGGAGAAAGCGGCTCGCGAAGATGAATGAGGACCGTGGCGACCCGCGCGGGCAAGGGGGCCGTTTGGTTACCCAACCCAACGGTGCCCTGAAACTCTCACCCAATTACGAGCGTTGGAGGCTTGCCGCCGAAGATGAGATGAACAGCTGAATCACTTAGCCTCTTCGGCGAAGACCTCATCGCAGGGTGTGATGATCGCACGTATGTTCTTGATGCGGTCCGCCTCACCTTCCGGAAGCGAAAGGGAACCTTGTAGGGTTCCGGTAGCACTGCCCAACAGTGGAGTTTCTAACCGGTAAGCCACGCCAACTTCCGTACCTTCTTCATCAAGGAATCGAAGATCGGTGTCGAAGAAGACAGGCACTCTGGACTGGTTTTTAACCGTGACCTTCCAATTCAACCGGACCTCTCCGCTCTCGCCGGGGTTAGGAGTGAGACCTACATCCACAAGTTTGATGACCTGGTCACCCTCGATCGACTCCTTGATCTCCTGGAGTGGGACGATCTCACCGATCTCGGGCGCGGGGCCCTCTGAAAAAAACAGGGTCTTCACAATCGAGGGCACTGCTACAAACAATATCAATACCATGGAGACGACCAACACCGCCACCCGAACGGGACTGTAGCGAAGGCTGGCGTCGATCTCCGCGCCGCACTCCGGGCACTCTTTCGAGTTCGTCGGGATCTTCTCTTCGCATTCAGGACAGATAAGAGACATGGGGGTCAAGATAAACCATGAGGATCGAATCGTCCACGGTCGATGGCTCGGGGAGACTGGGTCATGCTTGGACGAGTTCCAAAACGGCAATTTCAGGATAACAGTTGAATCGGATTGGGTAGATCGCCCATCCAATTCCGCGCGAAATGAAGATGTTCAATCCCTTGGCCGAGGTTTTGAGCCCGCTCGAATACCGCTTGTTCTTGACCGGCAGAACGGGCGGACCCACGAAGGGAATCACCACTTGACCTCCATGTGTGTGACCCGAAATCATGAGGTCTATGCGGTCATCATAAGACGTATCCGCAGTGTCGGGGTTATGCGCGAGAACGATTCGGCACTCATCATCGGGAATACCCTCGAGCTCGACGTCCAGATCTTTGTGGTCTTCCCAATAGTCTCCCACGCCCACCAGCCACAACCGCTCCCCATCCCGCTCAATGGATTTCCGTTTATGGTGAAGGTCCTGACCGGTCTCTTGGAGCCAATGAACCGAACGGTCAGTGTCAGCCCAGTGATCATGATTTCCAAGGATCGAATAGACCCCGAGAGGCGCTTCCAATTCGGCCATCACCGGCCAGACTGCGTCGATTTGTCCAGTTGCCTTCTTCTCATGGACATAGTCGCCTGTGCAAACAACGACATCTCCCCCCGCTTCATTTGCCCGCTGAATGACCCCTCGCACGAAATCCAGAGAAACAAGGAAACCATGATGGATGTCGGTGAGATGAACCACTTTTAGGCCTTCGAACGCATTGGGGAGATTTGGAACGGGGATACGGTACCGGGTCATCAGGACAATCGACCGTTCGATAAACACGGGATAGGCTCCCATGAGGGCGAGAAGCCCTCCTCCCGCCGCGAATATCTTGATGAGTTGTCTTCGTGTGAGGGGTTTCATTTTGTCTGGATGGATGGCCTTTTCAGCTAGAGCAGCTTCAGCATTGGCGTTCCTGGTCAAAAACAATGGGTTTAAACCCATTGTTGCACATGGTCGAGTACATTCTTCTTAAACTACTCTAGAGGCTGGATCGCTTCTGTTTGGCGGTTACCCCCCAGTCTGAACGAGCTGCATTCCCAGGAAGAAGACATGCCCCTCCGGACGCGTGGGGAGGCGCTGCTCGTAGGCCTCTTCCATGATCGAGTAAAATTCCTCTGGGCGATCCTCTTCAATGATCGCTCGGATGTTTTCGAACAGGTCGAGTTGGATGCAGCGGACGAGTTCTCCTCGTGCGGTGACACGGAGCCGATGGCAATTGGCACAGATGTCTTCGGTGACCGAAGAGATGAGTCCGATAGGGAGATCGTAACCTTTCACATTCCAATATTTCGCCGGACCTGAACCGATCGGTCGGTCGTTCTCCTCGACTGGCGAAAACTGAAACTCCTTGGAGAGGATGTCCAGTGCCTCGCGGCTGGAAAAGACTTCGAAACGGTTCGTCTCTGTCTTGCAGTGGGGCATGTACTCGATGAACCGGATATACAGGTTTCTTTCCAAAGCGAATCGAACCAGATCGGCCAATTCGTCTTCGTTGGTTCCCCGCAACAAAACGACATTGAGCTTAACCGGATCAAAACCAACTTCTTGAGAGACCTCGATTGATTCCAAAACAGTGGACAGACCGTCCACACCGGTCAGGCTCTTGAATTTCTCGCGGTTCAGGGTGTCCAGGCTAATATTGATTCGATCGAGTCCGGCCTCCCTCAGGTCCCGAGCGACCTTGGGCAACTTGAGGCCATTGGTGGATAGCGATAAATCGATGTCGGAGAATCTAGAATGTATTCGTCCGACCAACTCCGGAAAGTTCCTTCTAAGAAGTGGTTCTCCCCCGGTCAGCCGCACTTTCCGAGAACCCCGGTCATAACACCAACCGATTAATCGTTCGATCCCCTCGAACGACAGGAAATTCGCCTCGTTGGCGTGCTCCTCAATGACCGGACGGCAATACTGACATCGAAAATTGCAGGCATCGGTCACCGACAACCGAAGATAGAGGTCGTTCCAATCGAGTTTATGGGGGCGAGGACCGATCCAGTCCTGAGCAGGTTCCATAATTCGTATTTTCTCTCATTGCACCTTCGAGGTCAATCGTGACCGGCTCCAAATCGGAGGCTAAATATCGGATTTTCGACAGAGAATCCTGCAGTGGACCCGGCCACTCGTCAGACTCAGTGTTTAATCCCCGCCCGCATCTTCTTCAAATCGACCCCATTGGCGCGGAGGTCCGAGAGAATCACCACCTCGTTGTCGAGGATTTCTTTCACCTTCACGGGGAGATCGTCGAGGAGATCGTGAGGAATGGAAACGACTCCGTTGCAATCGGCGTGGAGGATATCCCCCGGATTGATGGTCAATCCGCCAATCTCGACCGGGATGTCCGCCTGATCGACATCGATCCAGCCATGCGAAACCACCACATGTTCGGACCAGACCTTCATCCCGATCGCATGAAGCGCTTCCAGGTCGCGGACCGCGCCATCGGTGACAATCCCCACCGTCCCCAACTGCTGAACCGTCGTTCCCATGATCTCTCCCCAGTGGGCCGCCAATCCTTTCTTACCGACCACCTTGTCCTGGACGACACAAATGACCGGCTTGGGGCTTTTCTCGATCGCCTCCAGCCACTTCATCCGTTCTTCCGGATCGGGCGGGTTCGATTCATCCACCTCGCGAATGGTGCAGGTAACCGCATACCCCATTGCACGGCCCAAATCGGGGAATCGACACTGGATCTCCGGCCCCACATAACCCGCCCAACGGGATTGGCGTTCATAAAGTTCGATAGCGTTGGCGATGGTCGGGCTGTCCGCCCCTAAGAGTTGGTCCATCAGTTCCTGCGACAGATCTTGCGGCATTGGTTTCTCCTTCAAATGAATCGATCAGAAAAGTGGAAGGCCGAAGAATAGGTGCTTTTAAAAGAATCTGCAATCAAGGACGGACTTATGGTATGTTCAATCTCTCAAAATTCGATTCTAAGAGGAGGGAAGTGACTATGCGTCTGAAGGTCTTCCTATTCACCATCCTAATTCTGGTTACTCAAAACACCCAAGCCGAGGACAAAACCTATGCCGAACGACTCGGTTGGAACAAAGGGGACCGTGTAGTCATCCTGCATGTGGACGATGCCGGCATGTCCCACGCCTCCAATCGCGGGGCGATCGAAGCACTCGAGGAGGGTCTCGCCACCTCGGTCAGTGTCATGATGCCTTGCGGCTGGGTGCCGGAGTTTGCCGCTTATCTCAAAAAGAACCCGGAAACCTGCGCGGGACTCCATCTCACCATGAACTCCGAATGGGACGCTTACAGGTGGGGGCCGGTCGCCGGAAAGTTGGCTGTGCCGGGATTAACCGACCCGATGGGGTGTTTGTGGGACAAAAATCAGGATGTAAACAGCAACGCCACCCCCGATGAGGTCGAAACCGAGATTCGAGCGCAAATCGATCGAGCCCATTCCATGGGTATCCAACCCACCCACATGGATTCGCATATGGGGACCCTCTTTTATAACCCGGCCTTTTTTGAACGGTACATGAAAGTCGGAATCGAGTTGCAAATCCCAATCCTCATGGCGAAGAGATTCGATGAAGCCGCCGCCGAAAAGGTCTGGGATGCCGGGCTGCCGGTCCTCGATCATGTTCACTCTGACAGTTATGACTGGAAAACCACTGAAAAGGCACCCTTCTATATCGAGGCATTGAAAAACCTCGAACCTGGAATCACCGAAATCATCATCCATTCCACAAAACCTGACGATGTCATTCCGGTTATCACCGGAAACCGCGACCACCTCTATGGCGATCTCTTCGCCATGGTCGATCCCGAAGTCAAAAAGGTCATCGAAGAGGAAGGCATCATCCTCACCAATTGGCGAGAACTCGCGGAACGTCGCAAGAACGCGGAGTAACTTCATGGAATCGACAACACTCATCCAGGACAACCTCGAGGCCGTCAAAGGAAGGTTTGAAAAGGAAGGCTTTTGTATCACTCCACCGATCATCCCGAAAGAATTGATCGAACGGGTTATCCCGCATATGGAGGCGGTGGCGCGCGGCGAATACGAAACCGGTGTCGAACCCCACGCCATCCATTTCAAACCTGAGGATGGCCCAGAAAAAATTAAGAAAGTCGATCAACCCCATCTTTGCGATCGGACTATCCTCGAATTCGTCTCCCACCCCTCAATCGGCGAATGGGCGGCTCGGCTCATGGATGCCGAGTGGGTCCAGGTTTGGGCGGTGCAACTCCTGATCAAACCTCCGGGGTGCGGCGCCAAGGGTCTGGTCGGGTGGCATCAGGACAAACACTACTGGCCTTATTGGGAGGGAGAACCTTTCACCGGCTGGGTGGCGGTGAGCGATGTCCCGGAAGAATCGGGCCCGGTTCGTTATGTCACCGGGTCACACAAGTGGGGGTACCTCGAGGGCGGCGACTTTTATGGAAGCGACGATGAATCCCAACGCGACAAAATCCAGCTGCCGGAGGGGGCGGAATGGAATGAGACCTCAGCCGTGATGAGTGCGGGCCAAACGGTCTTTCACCATCGGCACACCTTTCATGGCAGCGGCCCCAACTATTCCGAAAAACCGCGGATCAGTTTCGCGATCCACCTTCGGACCAACAAAACGAAACCGCTGTATGACGCCACCGATCGCGAATACTACATCACCGACCTTGATGACCCGATCAAAGCGCCGGTCATCTATGGCGCCTGATCTCGATGCGCAAGAGAGTCGTCATTTGGTTCCTCACAGTCCAAATATCCTCGGCCGGATTCGGCGGGACCTATCTCGATCTGGTTCAAGGCTGCGCGGACACCCTGATCGAAAAAGGCCGTGACCGCTATGGCGAAACCCACACCCCACTCTTCATGTGTGTGATCGATGCGGAGACCCTGAACGCCTCTCACGAAATGCCGCTCCATGATGGCTTGGTCCGTACCGAAGGAAGATTACACCGCCGAAACCTGGGCGGATGCGACCTTTGGGAGGACCAGGAACTCCTCCGTGTTCTCTATCAACTGAGCGAGATGACCGGCCAAGCCAAATATCGTCAGGCCGCCAATGAGTCGATGGACCATTTCTTGAAACACTGCATCAAACCCTCCACAGGCTTACTCACTTGGGGATCGCACATCTACTGGGACGCCTACACGGATTCACCCGCGGGCGATGGGGACGGAACGGGTCCGCATGAACTTCTGGTCCGCGAACCCGAATGGGAGATGATGTGGAGGGTCAACCCTGAAAGGGTCCAGGATCAAATCGAACGGATGTGGGATTGGCACATCTGTGACCCGAAAACCGGCCAACACAACCGTCACGATGACAAGAGCCCCGGTTGCGATTTCGCTTTCTGCGGATCGGAGTTCATTTATGCGTTCGCTTTTCTCCATCTCAAGACGGGCGATCCGATTTGGGAGCAGCGAGCGAAACTTATTCTGAACTACCACTGGGAAGCGAGGAACAAAGAGACCGATCTCGCTCCCGATGCTCCCGCTCTTCAAGATCGCTATGACGGTTATCACAGTTTCACAACCTTGTCGGGTCCCCATGCCTCGCTTCTTCTCCGCGCCTACGAACTGACAAAAGACAAGGAATACCTGGATGTGGCACTGGGACATCTTCGGGCGTATGAAAAATATGCCTGGAATGAGGAGGCGCAAAATTACTGGGGGATGCTTGAACTGAATGGCGAACCTATCCCGGAGTTTGGCGATCCGTCGACTCGAATGAGAAGCGTGCATGTCTATGACGATTACCAGCCCACCGGGTTTGTCGACATCTGGAGGACCATCCTCTATGCCTACGAGTTTCCGGTGATCGCCGCCCAATCATACGCCTATGCTGTAAGAATCACGGATGAACCGGAACTTAAGAAGGCGGTCGAACATTGGGTGGCAGTGATCAAGAAAGATCTTCCTGCCAAGACGGGACGACGGTGGAAGACGAACCTGGAAGAGGCTCTTCCCGCTGTGCGAGAAAAGGGTGGAACCTATGCCGAGAATTATGGCCGCGTGATTTCGTTCTTCCTGGCCGCTTCTCTCGTGCTAGACCGACCAGACCTTTATGAAACCGCCAAGGAGATTGCCGACGACGCAGTGGCGCGACTTCACCACGAACCATCCGGACTTTTTCTGGGCCATGAAGTCAAAAGAACCTACGAGGCGACTGATGGAGTGGGGTACCTCCTTTACGCACTCCTCCAACTTGACGCGTACCCGGACATCGGCGACCCGAATTTCTGACCCAATCCATTTCAATGGATGGTTTCTACTGAGCCCCGGAATTTATTTCGGGGCGGTCGATGTTGCGTCCTCCGACCCGACCCTATTTGTCCTCCGCTTGTTCCTCCCCACCAAAATTCAATTCTGAATTCACGTTCCTGGCGAGCTGAGCCAGCCGCCTTGCCATTTCGGCTCCCTCCTCATAAGGAACAGGCTCCTCTTCCCATCGCTCCCATTTCTCCCAGAGTTCTCGGACGACAGCCGCTTCCTCAACATCGCCGAAAGTTCTCATAAAATCTTCGGCACCCTTCTTCTTATTGTTGGCATAGATCCCCTGAATATTCAGCGCGAGACGCGCCAGGTGCATGGAATCCCAGATAGCATCGAAACAAATCACGTCATTCGCCTTGGTTCTAGTTCTATCCAGAATCGTTCGGACCATCGGGTCCTTCACCTCGGTGATGAAGGTCTCCTCATCCATTTTCGCACGCTTTCCATGTTCGAGAATCGAGGCATACTTACCGGGCCAGGCAGCACGCGCCTCCTTCGCCAAAATCTTCTTCACCCCAGTCTTGTCCGGATACAGTTCATCCCCGACCAGCCCATGCTGACGGGCCTGCTTGAGCAGATGGAAGAATGCATCGAGGCGGACATATTCGATGGTGTCCTTGGGCAGTCGGCTGGTCGCGCCCATGATCTCGCCGAGTTTGGTGTTGTGATTGACCAGACAGTAGACGAAAAGAGGTCGATTCGAATTGGCCTCAATGAAGTCCCGGAGGGTCGTGTAAACATCCGAGTCTGAATGAATCCCTTCGCCACAGAAGATATAGGGGGCCTGACAACCGAACAAATGAGGTTCGAAAGCCGATTCCCCCATCCCCCTTACAAAACCGAACGCGTCAGGAAGTTCCTCACAAAGCGCCTCATGAAACCCAGGGGTCTCCATGTCCTGCCACCACCAATCGTCATCCCAGTTGGACATGTATGCTGTCCGGAGTCCGGTCTTCTCCATGTAATAACGGGTCGTGCGAAGGTATTCGCGAGAGTTCGGAAGGAGATAGGGGTACGTATAGGCCACCCCGCAGGTGGAGGCGGCAAAATAATCGTTGGCCTTTTTCTGTTCATAGTTGTATCGAGCCACTCCCGGAATGAGATCGTAGGCAAGTGGGAAGAAGGCCCATGTGTAGGGGATCTGGCCATGTTCGGGGTCTTTGAATCGACCGGATTGCAGGCCAAGCATACTGTACAGCGAATCGCCATCGGTGTTCATGAACGAGACATAGATCTTTCCCTTCTCCACAGGTCCCACTTCTTCTTCATCGAGGTGATCCTGCACGAAAGGTTCGGTCGCCCGCGGGATCGCGGTGTGAACCGTCATATTCAGCGTGCTCAGGGCGCAGAGGACATAGATCCCCCGACGCGCCGCAAATCCCACCATCTCATGCTCGATATTCCGCGCGCTTCTCCATCCGATCAGACAACCCGGTTTCTTAATTTCCGCATAGATCTTGTCGAGAAGTTCACGGTCCGCCCGGTCACGCCGGTTGGCTGAGAGATCGGAAACAAAGATGTTGTGGGCGATAAAGTAATCGTCTACCCACACACTGTTGGTGGGCCAATGCGGTTCATCGACACAATTGGTTCCCAATAGATTCCGGTTTGCCTGAGGCAGGAGTTCTTCAAGCACCCAGCTGTAAGCCTCATATCGATCGTTCCAGCGCCCCGTCAGGTCATCAATCTTTTTTAGGCCCACCTTTTCCAGTTTGGGGACGAGGTCCGGGTGGACAGGGAGTGCATTCTTCAGACCGCCTAAGAGGACCGCCACATTCCGAGTGTCGGGAAGGTTCGGATCGTAAAGAACATACCCCTCCAACTCGCTCGAAAATCTTTCCAAGAGCTGGTCGGCGTTCTTCACTTGATCATGCCCAACTCCATACTGCTCTCCATAGTAGTCCAACCAGAGTTCATCGTTTTCATCCCCCACATAATAGATCCGAGGTTCCGTGCGATTGATCAACCCCTGAAAGCAGGTGTAGAGATGGCGCTCCGCGAGAGACACCCCCTGGAGTGGGGCCACTTGGACGTGCTTGACCAAAGGTACTTCCGGGAAGATCTCCAGAGGAGATCCTTTGTCAGAAGTCAGTGCCGGTTTGGCAAGACATTGAAATGGGTGACCCAAAACAACTCCAGATGCCGCACATGTGGCCAAGAAATCTCTTCGATCCATGACAATGACCCTTTCTCATCAAGCAGTTAACGACCAAGGAGGGTTCTCAGTGGGAATCGGATTCGATTCCCACAAGTGCATAGGGGTAGAGTAAGACAAAATCGATCGATCGACGAGGCCTGGAATGGTTGTTTGCCCTCACCGCAGAGCCGTTGCTTCTTCTCGGCACCGAGGCTCTGTGAAATACTGCCGCAAAACCCTTATGAACTTCTTGCATTTGAGACCATTCATTCTTCGAAAGTCTGCCTCCAGGCGAACCTTTCTCTCTGCGATTCAGATTCTCATGGGTGTATCGATCCTCTTTCCTGGTGCTACCACGGATGCGACGGAACCGGCCCGACCCTTCTGGGATTCCTTCCCTCGGATTGTCGAAACGACTCGACTTCAGACCGCGCTCGAACACCATGCCACCATCGGATTCAATGCCGCCCAAAACGATCCCGGGTGGGGACTCTACGGTCAAAGGATCGGATCCAAACCCGGTAAGATAACCAAGTTTCATGAAGCCGGATTGAAGACAATTTCCTACTTTGAAACTTTCGGCCAATCCTATTGTTATGTCGGAGAACTCAGCGAAAAGAAAGCGGAGGACTACACCCACCTGGTGACAGGACACTGGTCTTGGCAAAGATACACCGGGGGTCCGATCACATGGGTTGGTGCCCACCAGTATTTCGATGACGATCCGGTAGCCCGACCCTACACTCGAACCCACCACCGATACGGAGCACCCGTGGCCACTTACCCGGATGGAACCATCGCCACTGGTTTTATCGGCTCCGTAACCGACCCCCGAAACAGCCGGACTATCTATGCCATCTGTTCCAAAGACATTCTTGGAAACCTGACCTACGAAACCTACTACAACGAAAAGGTCAACGAGATCGATCCCGAAACTGGAAATCCCCTTGGCCCGATTGAGGGCCTGCCATTCATTCCCGAAAGCGAAAAATACGCGAGCATGTTCATGTTCAAGAAAGACTCTGCCTGCCCCGCATGGATCGATTACACGCGAGCCTCCACGCTCATGGCGGCAGACCAGGGAATCGATGGCATGTGGACCGACAATTTCAGTCCCTGGGATAGTTTCGGGCATCGTCCGGTCATGATGGCATTCGGCGAGTGGTCGGTGGCCCGATTCCGTGATTATCTTTTAAAGGAATTCTCCGAGGACCAGCTGAAGACGATGGGGGTTCAGGGCCTGGAAACCTTTGATGTCAGAAAGGCACTCAGGGCCATCGCGAAGCACTGGGGATGGGATGGCAAAGACCTCGAAAGCGCCATCTGGCGAGATCCACGCTGGCTGGAGGAACCTCTCTGGCGGGCCTTTCTC
>JAJDBZ010000426.1 GCA_029261095.1 Candidatus Omnitrophota bacterium
CCAGGCTTTCCGGAAATCGGGTCGTGCTTTCTGGCAAGCTCCACCCCTTTTTCGACATTCAATATTTTTTGGAGTTCTTTGTGATCGACCCGCTCTTCTTCCTCTTCTTCCGATTCGGTATCACGCGCCACAAGGCTCGGGTTAACGTAGTATTCTATCCACGCATCTACCCCATCCTGGGGGCGAGTTCCAGATGCGACAGTCACCCAATCGGGAGAACCTTCTTTTTGAGCTTCTTCGAATATTTCCGGATTACATTTCACTACGATTCGATTTTCAGAAAGGACTTGGTCGAATTCGGTTGCCGAGAAGGGTTTCTCTAGGGGATCTGGAAAGCGGACAAATACGCTCAAACGATCATCCGAGACTTTCCATTCGATGTCGTTAATACTTTCAATCACGATCTTTCGGAAACCTATCCAGCATTTCTAAGCGGTTTTTAACGGTCGCCCATCATGGACCCTAGGTCTAGAGTATCGGCCAATCCATGCTATCTCCGAAATATGGGTTCATCGACGAGCGGTCCATAGATACATGAATCCTAGCAGAAGCTTAGCACTTGACCAATCGGATGGTCTATTCATCCCGAATCGGATGGCGTATCTTCCCGCCTTTGTTTAAAATCTCTGAAAAACAAGGCAAACCCTCTCTTCCAGTCCAACCTGCCCACCGCCCGCTAGCTAGAATAGAGCGAAGACGGATCTAGGGCACCTGGAGGGGTCGGATTGGCTTTGTTTTGCGGGGACGACCATTGACGTTGGGGATTTTCAAACGGTACAATGGGCGGGTTAAGTGGCGGCTTCTGTCCAAAGGCGCCAAGACTTCGCAGTGGATCTTAGGTAGGGATCCAATCCCCAGAAAGAAAACTCTAGTCGAGGCAAACAAAGGTGGCAGATTTCACAATTAGTAAGGGATACGACATCCCAATGAAGGGAAGCGCTCAAGAGACCCTACAGGTTCCGCCCGCTCCAAAATTCGTCGCCCTCAAACCAACTGATTTTAAAGGGATCAAACCAAGACTGGTTGTCCAGGTAGGCGATGAGGTCTCAGTGGGAACACCCCTTGTCGAGGATAAAGGGGACGACAGAATTCAACTCGTTTCTCCGGGGGGTGGAAAGGTGGTTGCCGTCAATCGAGGACGGAGACGGCGCCTTGACGAGGTTGTTATTGAACTGGCATCCGACGAAGCGAGAATCGAGTTTGAAGCGCGCTCGCTTTCCGAAATTCAGGGTTGGAACGATCGCGCAGAAATCCAAAATACGTTTTTCGCTGCCGGCCTTTGGCCATTGATCGTCCAACGACCCTTTGCGCGTATCGCGACCCCGGATGTTGAACCTCAAGCCATTTTTGTATCCGCAATCAACACCGAACCCATCGCGGCGAACCCAATCTTCCTAATCAAAGATCGCCAGCCCGACTTCGAAGCTGGAATTGAGATTCTTTCAAAATTGACATCAGGCTGTATCCATATTTGCCTACCAAAATCACCGGACTTGGATTTGCCATGGCTGACTGAAGCCAAGCACAGCTGCATCCACCGTTTCTCTGGACCTCACCCGACAAGTTCTTTCGGAACACTCATTCATAATGTGGAACCAATCACAAGCGAAAAAATCGCATGGACACTGAAGGCCAACGATGTCGCCGATATCGGGAAGTTCTTCCTGACCGGCAACTTTCCCACAGATCGGACGATCGCGATCACGGGCGAGTCGATACCGGAACCACAATACTTGAAAACACGATTGGGCGCTCATGTCCCCACATTGCTCCCCAAGGATCTTTCCGACTCCGATCATCGAGTCATTTCTGGTGGCGTTCTTGCGGGAACCAAGATCCACCGCGAAGGTTTCCTCGGCTTTTACGACACTACATTGACTGTCATACCAGAAGGCGGGAAACGCCGTCTGTTCGGTTGGTTGGATCCTGGACTCTCTCGGAGCAGCTTCTCAAGGGCATTTGTTTCAGGAGCCATTGAGGGAGGCGAGTATTCATTCGATACCTCACTCAACGGCGACAAGCGAGCGATCGTCCCGATCGGCACCTATGAATCTGTCATGCCCCTCGACATCGAACCGACCTTCCTTTTCAAGTCGCTCCTCTATGGAGACCTGGAGGAAGCCCAGAAACTGGGATTGCTCGAGGTAGCTGAAGAGGATGTGGCCCTCTGCAGTTATGTTTGCCACTCCAAAATGGATTTTGGATCACTCGTTCGCCAAGCATTAGATCAGTATGAGAAAGAAGGATAAGGAACTTTGAAGGCCCTAGAAAATCTTCTCGACAAAGTCCGGCCGCTCTTTGAGAAAGGTGGGAAACTCGAAAAATTCTTTCCCGCCTTCGAAGCGGGCGAGACCTTTTTTCTGACCCCTCCGTGGGTTACTCAATCCGGTCCTCATGTGCGTGACCCTCTCGATTTGAAACGGGTCATGATCACAGTCGTGTTCGCATTGCTCCCATGCACCCTTTTCGGGATATACAACGCGGGTTACCAGGCTCTCGTGGCTGAAGGAGCCGACCCAACCCTGATCGCGTCGTTCATTACCGGTCTCCCCCTCGTATTACCGATTATCTTCGTCTCCTATGCGGTTGGGGGGACTTGGGAAGCGATCTTCGCAACCATCCGCCGTCATGAGATCAATGAAGGGTTCTTAGTGACCGGAATCCTGTTCCCCCTGACATTACCTCCGACCATGCCGCTGTGGATGGTGGCGCTCGGCATCAGTTTCGGTGTGGTCATCGGCAAGGAGATTTTCGGCGGAACCGGAATGAATATTCTCAACCCTGCTTTGACCGCCCGGGCTTTTGTGTTCTTCGCCTATCCGGCTTATATCTCTGGGGACACCTGCTGGATTTCGACACCCTCGGACACCGCGGCCCTCGTGGATGGCTATTCCGGCGCGACCGCCCTTCTGATCTCGCATGGCGCCGCAAACGGAACGGAAGCGGTAAACGCCCTTCAAAGTTTCAGTTATGGCGATTTCAGTTGGACCAACATGTTTCTTGGTTTTATTCCCGGGAGCATAGGAGAAACTTCAACCCTTTGTTGCTTAATCGGGGCGGCCGTACTCATCGCGACAGGTATTGGCTCCTGGCGTGTGATGGCGGCGGTTGTCCTGGGCATGGCAGCGACCGCCACTTTCCTGAACCTGATCGCGGGACCGGGGTCGAGCGCATTTTTAACCCTCCCCGCGCATTACCATTTCGTCATGGGAGGATTCGCCTTTGGGATGGTCTTCATGGCGACCGATCCCGTCTCCTGCGCCACCACCGACATTGGTAAATGGGTTTATGGAATCTGTGTCGGAGTTCTCGCGACTCTCATCCGAACCATCAACCCCGCGTATCCAGAGGGCATGATGCTCGCCATTCTATTTATGAACATCTTCGCCCCTTTAATCGATCACTATGTGATCAAAGCGAACATCAAGAGGAGGGAACTCCGATATGCAGGATAGCATCCTCAAGAATCCTTTTGTCTTTGCGACTCTGATCTGTGTCGTGTGCAGTGCCGCTCTCTCTCTTTGCGCGAGCGAACTCCGACCCATTCAGGAAAAGAACCGCAAAATCTACGACCACCGAAACATCTTGCTGGCGGTGGGTATTCCAAGCGACCCGACCGCAGAGTTTTCCGACGAGAAAGTCGAAAGTGTTTTCGAATCTCAGATGGAAAAGATCTCGATCGATTCCGATGGGAATGCGGTTGAAATTGATCCTGCCGCACCTGAATCTGGAGACGAAACAGGTCACAGTGAAATCTACCTCTTCAAGAACGAGGCTGGAGCGGTTGAAGCCTATGTCCTTCCATTGACCGGACAAGGGCTATGGGGGCCGATATCCGGGTACCTTGCACTCGAACCCGACTGCAACACGATAAAAGGAGTCACTTTTTCCACCAAAATGGAAACTCCTGGATTAGGCGCCGAGATTGCGAACCCCCCGTTTGAGGATCAAGTCCCAGGCAAACGAATTCGCGACGATGACGGAACATTGGTTTCCATCGATGTGGTGAAAGGCGAGGCCGCCAAACTGGTTCCCGACCATATCGACCACGCGGTCGATGGAGTGAGCGGCGCCACTATTACCAGCGATGGGGTGGAGGACATGCTCCTGAAGTGGCTCGAAACCTACCAACCCTATTTCGATACTGTCCAACAAACCGGAAAGGAAGCCGCCTGACATGAGTGAACCGGCAACCACCGCACCTGCGGAACAGGC
>JAJDBZ010000427.1 GCA_029261095.1 Candidatus Omnitrophota bacterium
GACGTTGTTCTTGACTGAAGAGCGGTTTCCCATCCGGACCTAATGCTTCGCAGGTCAGGTCGTATGCCAGGGTCATATCGCGAATGAATCCCCCCTCCATCCCTGTATCGGTTGCCCGGCCTGTCATCCAATACCCTGGGTGCAAGACTCGATTGGGTTGGTTAGGCGGGAGGGTATGCTCATCGATGGGCAATTCCCTGAGGGTCACGGCGGCCAACTTCGGATCCAAGTCCGCGTATTCGCCATAGCCCGAGTAGATAAGGTAGTTTGGGTAAACCTCAGCGAATCGTAACAGGATCCTCTTCACGGTATTCGCATAACTCGGATTCTCAGTGAGTGCATAGGCCTTGGCAAATCTCGCGGCCTGTTGGGTCATGTGCTTCACTTTCCTGGATCGAATTTGTCCGGTCCAACTGCTCCGGATGTGATGCCCATAGAAGTGCCAGCTCTTGCCACCGTAGTAGGTGAACTCTTGTTCGCCTGTTGTGGTTGTCTTCAAAACCATGTCCTCTGGATACTGATCGTTCGGATAGACGGTGCCGCATCCTGAGCAGGTGAGTTTCTCGGGATCGTCGGGCGACCATTTGTACTGACCATGCGTGGGCGAATACTCGCAATGTGGGCACATGGTAAAGATCACCGCGCCGGGGGTCGTTGTCGGAATCATCTTTTCAATGAAGGAATCGTCTTTGTCCGACCAATCCGGCAGGGATTTTTCGAGCGATCTAAGTTGCTTCTTCGCCCACCTAAATCGCTTGATGTTCTGCTTCGCCTGCTCGATGTCCGATTTCTTATAGATTGTGGCTGGATGGTGGACGGTCTCCCGGTATCGGGACCAGTTCTCAAGATCGAAGATGTCGGTTGTCGTTGAACCGATGTTGATTTCATGGTGGGGCTGTTCCGTGGCGAGGGCTGTCCCGCAGGAAATGACCAATAGGAATGCCAGAGTTTTCATGTTTACCCCCTAAGGATTGAAGCCGCGTCGTTCGAACCGTCCCTCTTTTTCATCCCTCATCTTCTGTGTGCTCACTGTGGTTGACACTCCGGTCCCGCGTAGAGGGAGAGGGTTGAGAGGGTCGGACAGGCTTTCGCCTCCAACACATTGAAACGTACCTTGTCGGCAGTGACCACGTCGGTAAGCAGAATACGCTTCCAACCGATGGAGGTTCCCTCGGCGATCGTGTGCCACTCGCCGCCGCTATGGGCATCGACCGAGAACTTCAGAATGCGTTGGCCCAGCTCGATGTACTCCTGCAGGACCACATGATCGAAAGTGGTCTCCTTGCCCAAGTCGACCGTGATCGAACCGGTCGTTACGCCATCATCGGTCGCCCAGTAGGCATTGCGATCGCCGTTTACTACGTTGGACGCAGCAAACGCCTCCTCGTTGCCGCGAACGTTGGTTGCATCCGCTGTTGTGCCGAGCGCTAGATCAGTTTTGAAGATTGCATCCCGCAAGGCCTTGAACCCACGCAGCGCAGCAATGTCGTTCTCGTGAATCAGTCCGCGGTCATCGGGTGGCACATTTAACAGAAGCGACGCACCCCGTCCGACCGACTGGTAATACAGATTCATGAGATTCTCGGGTGAACGGACTTCATCGTTCTGGTCTTTGTGATAGAACCACCCCGGGCGGATTGAAACATCGACTTCGGCCGGCAGCCAGTACTCACCGTCCACGTGGCCGTTAACGCCCTCGCGGTATTCAACAGCCCCAGGCGCGGGTTGTTCGCCGGGTTCGTTGGAGTGGGGTGTATAGGTGTGCCAGCATGGATCGCCAGCGAATCCTTTTTCGTTTCCGACCCAGCGAATGTCGGGGCCGACATCTGAGAAGAGGACCGCGTTTGGCGCCAATTCGCGCACGATGGCCCAAGTGTTTTCCCAATCATAGTAAGTCCGGCGATCGATGCGGCGTTCTTCGCGGGCACCGCCATAGTACCCGTCGCCACCGTTGGCGCCATCGAACCACACTTCGGAAACTTCGCCATAATTGGTCAGCAGCTCCCGTAGTTGGTTGCGGAAGTACTCGATGTACTCGGGACGGCCATACTCAGCATGGTTGCGGTCCCAAGGGGAGAGATAGATCCCGAACTTCAATCCGAGTTCATGGCAGGCTTCGGCGATCTCGCCCACAATATCGCCTTGTCCGTCTTTGTAGGGCGAGTTTTTAACAGAGTGCTCGGTGAATTTGGACGGCCACAAACAGAAGCCATCGTGATGTTTGCAGGTGGGGATGACGGCTGTCATGCCCACTTCTTTCGCAATCTCCACCCATTGACGTGGATTGCAGGCGGTCGGCTTGAAACCCTCCGGTTTCTCATCGCCGTATCCCCATTCCTTGTCGGTGAAGGTGTTCTGTGTGAAATGGAAGAACCCGTAGTATTCCAACGCGTGCCATGCAAGTTGCCGCTCCGTCGGAATCGGATGCACCGGCTCTGGCGGCTCGACTTCGGCGAAGGCGTTTCCGACTAGGCCGCCTAATATAACGGCACCCAAAACAAAATTCCTCAGCAACATAGACTCGGATCCTTTCGGCGGACGGGGTTTAATCAGATCGAGTCCCTTAGGCAGGGGATCGATGATGTGACAGGTTAAACCGGCTACAGGTCGAGCGCAAGTTTGCCAATCATGCCTTGGTGGTGCCTGTCCCCATCGGGTCGTGCTCATGTCTGTTTGCCGCGGCACAGGTCATGGCAGGCTGAGATAGAATTCGAACAGAGAATGGTCAAGAATCGGACTCCATTGAACAATGCCTGATAATACTCGATACACTGTTGCATTCTTATGAGGAGGTCGTTTTATGATCCTGAAATCAGAACTTGGTAGAAACGGACTGATGGTGGTGATCGCTTTCGTTTCTTCACTCCTGATCGAACCCGAGGTTCACGCAGCCGAATTGTATGTCGGTGGTGCGAGCGTCAGTATCACGCCCGAAAAGCCGGTTGCTCTCTCGGGCCAGATGCGTACTCGGATTGCCCGTGAGGTGGAGACTGAGGTCACAGCGACAGTTCTCGCCCTAGAGTCACGAGAGGGCGATCAGATCCTTGACCAGGCAGTGATGATATCGTGCGACCTCATTGCGATTCGCGAGGGGGCTCTCTCTAAAGTTCGCGAGTGCATCAAAGACCGACTTCCCGATCTCGACGTCGATAAACTGCTGATGAACGGCACACACACCCACACGGCGCCCGTCATGAGAAAAGGACGCTTTGATATTCCAGAAGATGCTATTCAACCAGACGAGTACGTGGATCTTCTAGCCGAGCGGATAGCCACAGCAACAGTAAAGGCTTGGGAAACGCGAAAACCTGGCAGTGTGAGTTGGGGTCTGGGACATGCGATAGTCGCCCAGAATCGTCGGACCGTTTACGCCGACAGTCGAGCGGTGATGTACGGCACCACCGACAAGCCTGACTTTCGCGGCATGGAAGCCGGTGAAGACCATGGCGTCGAAGTCCTTTTCTTTTGGAACGAGAATGAGGAACTTCTCGCCACTGCGATCAACGTCGCATGTCCAGCGCAGGAAGTGGAAAGCCGCTCGGCTGTCAATGCCGACTTCTGGCACGCCGTTCGTGAGTCGTTGCGTGCCAAGTATGGAAAAGATCTATTGGTGCTGGGCTGGACGGGCGCCTCCGGAGATCAGTCGCCGCACCTGATGTATCGCAAGCGCGCCGAAGAGAGGATGCGCAACCTGCGAGGTCTTACTCGACTCGAAGAAATCTCTCGCCGGATCGTTCAATCCTGGGAAGAAGCGTACGAAGGTGCTCGAAAAGAGATCCACATGGATGTCCCCTTGGTTCACAAGGTCCAGACAATCGAACTTCCCCTTCGTGAGGTCACAACGGAAGAGTATACGGAAGTGAAATCAAAGATCGAAAAATTGTCCCAAGATCCGAACAACCAGGTCCGGGTGAAATGGCATCAAAGAGTGATCGACCGTTATGAACAACAACAGGCCGGCCCTTTGGAACCTCACCCAATGGAACTCCACTCGATACGGTTGGGGGACATCGCCATCGCAACCAATGACTTCGAACTATTCACTGAGTTCGGCATCCAGATCAAAGCACGTAGCCCGGCTCTGCAGACATTCATCATCCAGCTAGCCGGGCCCGGCACCTATATCCCGACTGAACAAGCCACGCGTGGCGGGGGATACAGCGCGACTGTGCAAAGCAACAAGGTCGGCCCTGAAGGCGGTCAAATCCTAGTCGAAAAGACACTTGAAGTACTCAACTCTCTCTGGCCAGAAGAGTGAATGGTTTGGGCATATCCTAATTATTGACATTGTCCAGAATTAGACCTATCCTATTCACATGATGGATTCAGAAGATCTTCTTCGGGAGCACGGTCTCCAGGTCACCGCCCAACGTTTAGCTGTTCTTCGAGCAGTCTCGGGCAGGCCCCACTGTAGGGCAGATGACGTTGCTGAAGATGTTCGCGCCGAGATCGGAGCCATCTCTCGACAGGCGGTGTACGACACCTTGGGAATCCTGGTCGAGAAAGGAATCATTCGTCGAATCCAGCCAGCGGGTTCACCCGCCCTTTATGAGGATCGTGTCGGTGACAACCACCATCATGTCATCTGTCGAACCTGTGGAATGACTGTCGATGTCAATTGTGCGGTGGGGGAAACCCCGTGCTTAACTGCCGCGGATGACTCGGGCTATGTGATAGATGAAGCGGAAGTGATCTATTGGGGACTCTGTCCCAGGTGTCTGGAGGCGGTTCCCGAATCGGATGAAGTCTAAAACAAGTATAACGGTTTATTGAATACAGGCCGTCCAGTTTTTCAAATTAATTCACAACAGGAGGAATGAAATGTCTGGTGCCATTACTATAGGCGGGCGTACCCCGATGAAGGGAAACGCTCAAGAACACAAGAGAGAACTTGTTGTCGGAAGAAGTTTTTGGGTCATCGCCGTAGCCATTGGGTGTTTGCTCGGATCTCAAGGTGGTATCGCGGTGGCTGAGGAGAGTGGAGAGGTGGCGAAATGCCCGGTGATGCACGGGGAAATGGACCCGTACAGACACACGGCGGCATCGGCCATGTCGATCGAGGATTGGTGGCCGAACCAGTTGAACCTGGACATCCTTCATCAGAACTCCGCCAAGAGTAATCCATTGGGAGAGGATTTTGACTACGCCGAAGAGTTTAAGAAACTCGATCTCGCCGCTGTGAAGAAGGATCTCAAGGAGTTGATGACCGACTCGCAGGACTGGTGGCCGGCGGATTACGGTCACTATGGACCGCTTTTCATTCGAATGGCATGGCACAGCGCGGGCACCTATCGTGTGGCCGATGGTCGCGGTGGTGCCTCGGATGGCACCCAACGATTCGCTCCCCTCAACAGCTGGCCCGACAACGGCAACCTGGATAAAGCGCGACGTCTGCTCTGGCCGATCAAACAAAAGTATGGCAACCAGATATCCTGGGCCGATCTGATGATCCTCGCCGGAAACGTTGCCCTCGAGTCGATGGGATTCAAAACCGCGGGATTTGCCGGAGGTCGCGCAGACGTTTGGGAGCCGCAAAAGGATGTTTACTGGGGACCCGAAAGCGAGTGGCTGGGTCGCGAGCGTTACAATGAGAAGGGTGAACTCGCCAATCCCCTCGGCGCCGTTCAAATGGGACTGATCTATGTCAATCCGGAAGGCCCCGCCGGCAACCCGGATCCGGTAGCCGCGGGCAAATCCATTCGTGAGACCTTTGGTCGCATGGCGATGAATGACGAAGAAACTGTCGCGCTCATCGCGGGCGGTCACACCTTTGGCAAGGCGCACGGCGCCGCGCCCCCCGCCGGCAATGTCGGTCCCGAACCGGAGGGGGCCGGTATCGAGGCGCAAGGTTTCGGATGGATTAATTCCTATGGGTCAGGTAACGCGGGCGACACCATCACCAGCGGCCTTGAAGGTGCCTGGACCAGCAATCCGGCGAGGTGGTCTCACATGTATCTGTCGAATCTGTTCGCCTATGATTGGGAACTGGTGAAAAGTCCGGCGGGCGCCCAGCAATGGGTTCCTAAAGGTGGGGCGGGTGCGGGAACTGTGCCGGACGCTCACGATTCCGACAAGAGTCACGCTCCGATCATGTTCACCACCGATTTGGCGCTTAAGAAAGACCCGGCCTATGAGAAGATTGCGAGACGATTCTTCGAGAATCCTAAAGAGTTCGAAGAGGCATTTGCGAAGGCATGGTTCAAACTGGTCCACCGTGACTTAGGACCCACCTCTCGCTACCTCGGCCCCGAGGTTCCCCAAGAGCAGTTCCTCTGGCAGGACCCGATTCCCGAAGCCGACTATAAAACGATCAGCGATCAAGATGTCGCCGCTCTGAGTAGCAAGATTCTCGATTCCGGGTTGTCCGTTGGGCAACTCGTTTCGACCGCTTGGGCTTCGGCTTCCACATTCCGCGGCTCCGACATGCGCGGTGGAGCCAATGGTGGACGGCTTCGTCTCGAACCCCAGAAGGATTGGACAGTCAACAACCCGGAAGAACTTGCCAAAGTCTTGGATACCCTGGAGGGAATTCAGGAAGAGTTCAACGACTCAGCCTCCGGCGGCAAAAAAGTTTCGCTCGCGGACCTGATCGTCCTTGGCGGTTCCGCCGGGGTGGAGAAAGCAGCGAAGGAAGCCGGTCATGACATCGAGGTTCCCTTCTCTCCCGGACGCACCGACGCCACAGCGGAGATGACCGACGCGGAGGCTTTTGAAGTCCTCGAACCGAAGACAGATGGCTTCCGCAACTTCCATGGCGAGGAGCTCGATCGCCCGGCGCCCGAAGCGCTCATCGACCGAGCCAACCTACTCACCCTCACCGCTCCGGAGATGACTGCGCTTGTCGGCGGTCTACGCGTTCTGAACACAAACACCGATCAATCCAACCTCGGTGTTTTCACCAAAAACCCCGGAACGTTGACCAACGATTTCTTTGTGAACCTGCTCGACATGAATACGAAGTGGGAAAAGTCTGCGGATTGCGACTACCAATTCATCGGTCGTGACTACGATTCCGGCGCAGAGAAATGGAAAGGGACCGATGTCGATCTAGTCTTCGGCTCAAACTCCCAACTCCGAGCGATCTCCGAGGTTTATGCTAGCGAAGACGCGGAGAAGAAGTTTGTGAAAGATTTTGTGGCCGCCTGGAGCAAGGTCATGGATCTCGATCGCTTCGATCTGGCTGCGTCGTAATCGTTAACAAACACATCCGACTCATCGGCCCTGCCCTGAATTCTCTCCGGGCGGGGCCGCTTCATTTTTGCGCTTGACCCGCCGGTCGTGATCTGAAAAATTCACGAATCGGAGAGGTGACCCGCCTTGACCGAGATGGAGTGAGGAAATGAATGATCTTGCCTCATTGGGAATCACCCAGGACACATACCGGACCTTTGCGCTAGTCGTCGTCATTGCCGTCAGCCTTTGGCTCTTTTTGAAGAAACGAGGACAGCCGGAGATCTACACGGATAGGCCGGATTGGATCGAAGAGGTAACTCGATTCGAAAAGCCCACGAACAAAATGATCCTCAAGGAGACGGAAGCACCTTGTCAGCCGGTCACAAAAATCGGGGGCGCCCCTTGGTGGCCCCAAGGTGAGGAACGTCCGAAATGCGAGCACGGACACTGGATGACCTTCGTTGTCCAAATCAATCTCGGCGATTTACCCGGACAACTTGAAGACCTTTCCGGACTCTATTCCTTTCATTATTGTATTGATTGCCAACACCAAGGAAACATGTCTTTTGGTTGGCGCGACGATGAAAACAAGGGCTACGACGTAAGAGTCTTTCAAGATCTTAGTGTCGAAAATGATGGTCTGCGGATTGTCGGTAATCCGACGATCCCTCCGAGAACTGTCCAACTTGAGGAAATCCATGAGATCCCGTCATTTTCAGACCTTCCGTTCGATTTGGGCAACCGCTTCCACAAAGAGTCTTACAATTATACGCCACCTGACTTTGACCCCCACGGATTCATACCAAGCGATTGGGTGTGGCATGATCTAAAACATGTTCATGGATCTAAAATTGGGGGCCATCCAACTTGGGTCCAAAATCCCGAGTGGCCCGAGACGGTAAACGGAACCCGGTTGGTATTCCTGGCCCAACTAGACGGACTCATCGGTAACGATGCCGCATGGCCGAACGGCACCGTATTCTTGTTCGTCCATCGGAGAGAGTCGGGACAATACATCGGCGAAATGGAAATGCAACACACGTAACCGGAAGATTCTTCCGATTCATGTACAATCGATTCCAGATTCCGCAAGGAGACACCCCATGACCGACCCAGCATTGGAGACCATGAATCGTTTGTATGAGATCGCGAAGGATTTTGAGCCGGTTGATGAGGATTACTTTTATCTGCCGGGCATTGAGGTACCTCGGGCCCTTCCTTCTGCCAAACGAAAGGGAGATTGGCCTGCTGGGTACTCGTGCAGTCCAACAAACGCCCCATGGTTTGCCAGAACCGGTGGTGACGGTGTTCACTTCAGGTTCCTCGAGATTGGTGGTGAAATCCGCGAAGAATCCCCAGTAATCATGACCGTCCCCATGCAATTCGACGAGCCAAACTATGTGGTTGCCGAGAACCTATTGGATTTCTTGGCACTGGGGTGCCGCTCAACCTATGATCTCGAAGAGTTGGCATATGACAAAGGGAGAATGATCGAATTTCTGAAACATCCCGAAAAGGGATTGTCGTTCGAGGATGGAGACTACGACTTCGACCCCATCTTGGAGCCCTTTCCCGAGCAAAGAATCTTGATCGAGGAATTCAATCTCAAACCTTGGAAGAATGTGGAGGAGAGGTTGGAATATTTGCGGGAGAAGTATCTCCATTTGTTGGTGGTGGAGGAGGGGGAGGAGTGAGGGGAGGTCTTCTATAATCTCTCTTTCCAATAGTCGGGATCGCGGTGCAGGGGCATGACCGCGTAGATGAAGATCTCCTCTTCGCTTTCGGAATAAAGG
>JAJDBZ010000428.1 GCA_029261095.1 Candidatus Omnitrophota bacterium
TTACCGCCAGATCTTTGTTTCCCCCACAGAAAGGGGGTGGGAGCCCTATCATGAGCACCCCATTAAACGTTCATGCGACTGATTGCCTATTCATCGAAAACACCGCCGGGATGGGTGGAGGCGGTCTCTCCCTGGGATCACATTTCAACAGCGAGGCGACAGCCACTCTTGCCTCCTGCACCATCCGAAACTGTTCCGCCGCCGGGGGTGGGGGAATTATCGGAGACGCCACTGTGGGAGTGATTCACCTCTTTCTTTCCGATTGTTCGGTGAATGACAACATCGCCTCTTCCACCCATGGAGGGGGCGCCCTGGTTTGGAGCGATACCCGCGGCAAGATCATCGGGTTTCCCGACCCATCCGAGGTGGTCATCCTTGATTCGACATTCTCGGGCAACCTATCACAAGGCAATGGGGGAGGGCTGTCTCTGGTCGATGGTGCGAGCGCCCTTGCCTACCGAATCGAGAGGACTCTGTTTTCCATGAACGAGGGAGTATCCGGCGGTGGACTGGCGGCCGGGGAGGATGAGTTGCTATTTTTTAAAGGGGATTCGAAAGGTTTTGGGTTTGGTCCCGACGTGGAGGGTATCATCCTGGATTCGGAATTCGATCGGAACCGCGCCTCCTCAATGGGAGCTGGGGTTTACCTTGCATATTCGGATAGTCAAGTGAAAGGCTGCCATTTTCAAGGCAATCACTCGGGCAGCGCTGGCGGAGGTCTCGCATCCTTCGGCGATGAATTACTGATCGATAACTGCGTGTTCGGTGATCCCGAATTCAAAGGCGGTGGTAACCGAGGATTCATTGGTGGGGGCGCCTATCTGGCATTAGGGGACTCCCCCACGCGCGCAAAGGGCGAAATCACCGCGATCGACCTGAGAGTGATCAACAATCTCTTTTATGACAATGTGGCCGAAGAGGGTGCGGGGGGGCTTCTTGTCGACAATCTCGGTGCTCAGTTTTCCGAGTTCTTTATCGGCGGAAATGTCCTTATCGAGAATCGCTCGGTGAATGGGGTCGCCAATGCGATGTACCTCGCGTACCCCTGCGAAGAGTGTGTCGTCGCGTTTAACACCCTGATTGATAATGCAACTTCGGAATCGACCGCGACAGGTTTCGGCACGCCTTCTACTGTTGGAGTGTTCCAGGCGAGCGGGACTCTTTTCGTCAATAACATTCTTTCGAACACCGACTTAACCGATGCCACAGCGATCTTGGAATTCGGGGGTGGTTCCCCCGCCAAAGGAGGCGGAGCCGCCTTACCGACCATTCTGCGGTTGGTGGACAACGATCTCCACAATCATTCGGTCATTTATTCGACATTCACTGACAGGAATCAAACTCTTTCCGAATTGAACTCGCATTCAACCAATAGCGGAAACCGAATTGATGACCCCATGTTTGCTCCACCAGGACCCGATTCCATGGGTATTCAGAACCCCCACCTCTCTTCCTTGTCTCCCCTGATCGATGCCGCGACTGACACCGCCATCGAGAATCTCGATTTGAACCTGCCGGTTGATATGGACCGACTCTATCGGGCGAATGCGGATCCTCGAATATTTGGGGGAGTCCCCGATATCGGAGCGGACGAAAGAGGGATCGATCCGACGGCCACTCCTACGTCAACGATAACTGATACTCCCACCGAAACACTGACCTTCACTCCGACCTTCACACTGACCCCTACAGCGACAGATACACCCACCGAAATGTTGGTCATCACGAGCACACCCACATCGACCCCAACCGGGGCACTGACACCTTCCCAGACTCCAGACCCAACCTTTTCTGGAACCCCGACCGAAACAGCGACCCAGTCTCCCACCTCCGACGGAAGCGCAACCCCGACTCCCACACCGGTCGATTGCGATGTGGTCCCGGGGGACAACCCGGCGGTGAACCCCCGTTGCGACGCTTTCGATCTGCTTGCGATTCTCCAGGATCGCAATGAAAACATCCCCACTATCGACACGGATTTCGATGACGATGGCAACGAGGATGTGCGGGATCTCTTCCTCTTTGCGCGCGGTTGGTATCGGATGCCATAGGGGAATTATCCTCCATCCGATCTAGTGAGAGTTTACGGGAGAGGGGATATTCCTTCAGACTGATATTTACTTGATTCTGGAAAGTAAATTTTGTCACAAATCATCCAAGACGCCCCGGTTGCTTGACACTTGATGCCGCGAATTTAAAATCGGGAATCTGGGGTCCCACCAGGAAACCTGGAAGATGAGCCGTTTTTCCTTCGATTCCTGGATTATTCCGCTGCCTATAGGTGTTTGAATGAATTCATCGTCAACAGTCTCACCATCTCTAGATGTCCGGAATCCCTCCGCTCCACCCGATCTATCTCAGATTCTCATCACCTTTGACTCCGATCTTCATCAGGTACGAACTCTGATAGCGGAGAGAATTTTCCGCGAGGAATCCTTTGGAGAGTTACTCATCGCAACCGGTGTATCCGGGGGCTGGAGAGAGTGGGATCATCCCGACTGGCTCATCCGCATGCTGGAACCTGAGAGTTCAACTATGCCCGCTACCACACCCAGCCAGATGGCGGAACACTTGGTTGCTCGTGGCGGGAAACTCTATCGGGCTACTTTAATCTTGGCGATCATCAATGCGCTCTCGGATAACCAACAGAAAGGTGTGACACTCGCCGCAGCGCTGGAACTCATCCACCTTGCCACGCTTCTCCATGACGATGTTATTGACAATGCCGACATGCGTCGAGGCAAACCTTCGATGCCCACATTGTTCGATAATGCTCCCGCGGTCCTGATGGGAGACCATCTCTATGCCCGTGCGTTCGAAATGTTGGCGGAATGCGAGATCATGCGCATTGTATCCGCCACATGCAGGGCAACCTCCGCGATGTGCCGAGGAGAGGTTGAACAACTTCAGTGGATTGGCGACTATGAGATTCCCGAAGAGGCGTATTTCCGATTGATCGAAATGAAGACCGCGGCGCTCATTGGGTGCTGTACCGAATCCGCATCGGTCCTCTGCGGGAAGGAAGAACAATCCGAGGAATGGTACCGTTTTGGGAACACATTAGGGCTTGTTTTTCAAATGGCTGACGATCTTCTCGATTTTACCTCCGACCCGGCAACTCTTGGCAAACAAACCGGAAGCGATGTCGCGGATGGGAAGTTCACCCTTCCACTGATCCTGTTCCGAGAGGGCCAGGGGAGCGGCGAAAAGCTGCGGACTTTCATCAACGAAGCAGGGTCGAATGAACGAATCACCAAGCGTCTTCGAGAAGAAGGGGTCCTTGAACGAGTAAGTGAGAGGATTCGCGATTTCCAGAAGGTTTGCCACCGGCACCTGGACAATCTTCAAAAGAAGAATTCCTCAAATGAGTCGTTTGAAATTCTCCACACCTTGGTCGACTTCACCGGCAACCGAACCCGTTGACCTTTCTCCAGACGTGCTTACTCTCTCTCCAGGATTTCCAGACGAGGTTCGAAATTGTCAACTAAAAACACCCAGACTGCTGAATCAGATTATCCTTCGCGCCCTCTATCCGACCTGTCATTGCAGATCACAGTCTTCATCTGCGGTGCGGCGCTCATGTCCTTCGAGATCATTGCGACTCGGTTTCTGGCTCCTTCCTTTGGTAACTCCGTCTATGTTTGGGGGGGCGTTATTTCACTCTTCCTCGGGGCAATGACGATTGGTTATACGCTCGGTGGAAAGATCTCCGAAAGGTACCTCGCATCGACATCTCTCCCCATTATTTTGATTGGAGCTGGAGCCTTCATCTTACTAGCCCCCGCGATCCAAGAATCTGTCTGCCGGGCTTTCGAGCCGTTGGGTGCCCGAATGGGAACTCTCTGCGCTTCCCTGATCCTCTTTTCGCCCGCCGGTCTACTGATTGCCATGGTCTCCCCCATCGCTGTACATGCTTGCGTTTCAGAGATGAGCAAGGTCGGGACCACCGCCGGGAGGATCTACGCCGTATCCGCGATGGGAAGCATCGTTGGAACACTGGCGACTTCGTTCTTCCTCATTCCTCTACTTGGAGTGGCAGGTATCGCCATCCTCCTAGCGGTCTCATTGTTTGTCTGCGCTCTCCAAACTAAGGTCCTCTCATCGGGAGCAAGCGCCATCGTCCCTCTATTGTTTCTGATCGCAGTGTCTGGGGCGATTCCCTTAGGTCTACACCAGACCGTCGCAACCCCCAGTCCCCTGCGCGTCGCTTTCTTCGCTGAAACTCCATATCATAATGTATCTGTTGTAGACACACCGAGAGACCGACAACTCAGGTTCGATAATTTCATTGAGAGTTCGATCACGCTCAAGCCCCCCCACTGGTCTTCGTCCCGATACACCGACACCTTCCATCTCGTTCCCCTCCTCATCCCAGACTTCGAATCGGTCGCCTTCATCGGTGCGGGCGGTGGAATCGGACCTCGTGAGTTCAAAATGCTATATCCCACACTCCAACGGATCGATGTGGTCGACATCGACCCGGTGGTTCTCGAGGTCTGTCGAGATTATTTTTACCTTGAAGAGGATGATAAAACACACACCCACGCAGTAGACGGACGCCAGTACATCCGGAAAAGCGATCACTCATGGGATGCGGTTATCTTGGATGCCTTCACCATAGGAGGTCAGATTCCCTTCCATTTGGCGACACGCGAATACTTCGAAGAGATCGAAAACAAATTGAATCCCGGGGGCGTCTTTCTGATGAACACCAACAGCGCGCTGGAAGGCTCGCTTGCCCAGGTTTACCAATCTCTTCACGAAACGATCCGTCGTGTGTTTGACCATGTCTACGTTTATGCGCATGGATATGGATTTGGAGTGGGATCGGAGCTGACTCGGAATGTGATTTTTATCGGTACCAATTCCGAAGAAGTGCCGACAATCGAGAGTTTAATCGACAGTGCGGCATTGTTCGATCAATCGCACGCCGACAGTCGGATCGATCTTCTGGGGATCGCGGAAGACCTGGTTCCCCAGTCAGTCTTGGACACTTTCCAATCCGGCCCAGTCTTGACCGACCAATACAATCCGATTGATACATATGCGTTTCGAGGTATCCTGAGAAATGGTGGTTAATATGGGTGAACCCATCATGAAGTGCATGCCCCGCAGAAGTCCTTGGCCTCACTGCCGACGCCCCCCAACTAGAGGTATCCAATGGGGGAGGATCGCTTTTTCATGGGTGTTATGGATTGTACCCATATCGGGTTGGAGTCAAGACATGGAACTAAAAGCGACCGATTTCGAAGGAAAACAAGCTTGGTTCCATCTAGAACAGTTGGTCTCATTTGGCGAGCGCTACACGGGCAGCCCCGGAAACGAGCAGGCCAAGGATTACATGCGGTCTGTATTTCAGACCTGTTCAGGAACCCTCAGCGAGAGCCGTGGTGAGATGGAAGTCACTGGCACCGAACCCATCCAAATCGAAAACATCTGGTTCAGGTTTGCCCCCGAGGTGAAGAAGCATCGTCTTCTTCTCGGCACTCATTTCGATACCCGTCCGTGGCCCGACCGAGAGGAGGATGAGTCTCTTCATCGAGTTCGTGGGGTGATCGGTGCTTGCGATGGCGGGTCGGGAACGGCGATCCTATTGGAGTTGGCGACACTTCTCAGTGAAAAGAGTCCTAATATCCCGCTGGACATCGTGATGTTCGATGCCGAAGAACCTCTCCCAAAGGAATTCATTCCCGTAGGGTACTTTCTGGGATCGCGAAAATTTGTATTTGACCGCGTCAAAGAAGGAGCGATCTCAAACTATGGGTCTGCCCTCGTGATCGATGTCGTCGGGGGAAAAGAGGGCAAGGTTGGACTCGAACAAAGTTCGCTCAGCCGTTCCCCGAGATGGTCCGGCAGAGTTCAGGGAGCAATCGACAAGCTCGATCTACTGAGTCTAAAGCCCCCAGCATCCTACTCGATCTGGGATGATCACAGCGCATTCCAGAATGCGGGGATCCCTGCTGCACTTCTCATTGATTACGATTACCCCTATCTCGACACCCTGCAGGATACCTTAGATAAATGCAGCCCCGATACACTGAGAGATGTTGGCCAAGTCCTTCTCCAAGTGGTGATTAACCATTCGAACAACCCCATGAAATGAGTGTCTCCTCGGATCCTGAACCGGTTGGCGATGGCGAGTACACTTCGCAAGTGCATGTAAGTGCATTTTTTGATTTCCGACTAAAATGACTAAAAAAATTTTTACGAACCAAACCCTCCGCTTGGTATAACCTAACGTATCGAAAATCAACAGAACTGACGGGATGGCAAGTGACTTCGATTGGAATGGAAAGGGACAACTGGAAAAAAAACCGACGCTCGCCAGAACAAAAATCCCTTCCGAGATCGAACGTTAAACAAACTCTCCTTGAGCGATTCGCCGAGGGAGACACGCTAGCTCGAAAGGAATTATTTCAAAGGTACGAAAGGCGACTATCTGCGATCTGCCTACGGATTCTTCAACAACGTGAGGATGCCGAGGATGCCCTCCAGGAGACTTTTTTTAAGGCGAGTCGGACCTCGACCTTTGATGGGGACAATTTTGGTGGATGGATTTATCGAATAGCGGTGAATGTTTGTCGCGATGTTCTCGCCAGGCGGAAGCGAACCCGCGAAAACACGGTGGATAATATAGTAGACCCGGTAGAACCCTCCCCGAATCCCGCTCAAGTTTATACCGAGAAAGTCCGAGAGAAACATATGGCCGAAGCGCTCGGTCTCCTGCCAAACGCACAGCGCGAGGCCTTGGTTCTGAAGTATGTCGATGACCTGACAACGTTTGAAGTAGCCGAAATCCTCGAAGTTCCGGTGACGACGGTTGAAGGACGGTTGAGAGAGGGTAGGAAACGATTGAGAGGTATCCTTGCAAGGAGGAATTTTGTATGACTGAGAATCTGTGTGATCACTGGCTAAGCGATGGCACCCTCGAAAGATGGGTCGAGAATGATATCGAAGGCCCTCTCTATTCCGAAGTGGCTCTCCACCTTGAAACATGCCCCGCTTGTCGTGTGGAAATCGAGGCGCTCAAAATTGAATCCAGCCTCCTGAGGGAATCGATGTTCAGCGGCGTCCATAATGACACTTCCGATGTCACGCAACCGATAGAACGAGGATTCTCCACCCCTCTTAAGTCATCCAGAAAGAAAAGAGGGGCATCGTTCCATGCATCATGGATCGCCATCGCGGCGTCCATGGCACTGATTCTTGGAATTTTCTACTACCGTGACCAGGGTTCGCCGAATGAGAGTCTCTCGGTATCCACTAGACCTGCTCTCCATCTGGTTTCAGTCGATGCCCGACCTGGCGAGCAGGTCACCATCGATCTTAAGGTTTCAAACCTCGAAGGTCTGAGTGGACTGAAGGCAGAAGTCGTATTCGATCCGAACTATATCACCGTTGTACCACGCCAGAATTCATTAGCGCAGTGCGGGGTTCAGGAAGACCGAGTGATCATCGCCACTCTGAGCCAGGACGCTTGGAAACAGGATGGTGGCGTGGCATTTCGTCTCCCGGTGACTGTGAGAGAAAACACACCACCAGACATCAAGATAGATCTTCGGATCGAAGGAGTCGAACTGAGCGACAGCCGTCAGCTTCTGCTCAATCCACATTGTAGGAACGGAGTGATTAAAGTCTTGTAGAAAGAGTTCGCCCACCGGGTCCCGATCTGAATGATGTTTGTCGGGAACGTCATTCGGTCCAGTGGGCGAATACAAAAAGCATCACGATTTCGTGATCTGATGTCCTATAGGAAAAAGGGAAAATCAAATGAATAAGCAACGAAGAAGCATTCAGAATCGCAAGGGAGTGAGATACCCTTTCTGGGTGGTCGCCATGACCTCGATGATTGCCTGCTCAGGGATCGAAACATCTCATTCCGCAGTCACCCCGACACCCAAAACGACCATCAACCTCTCGGATGAACTCTACGACCATACGCATACATTCCACAATCCGGGGCCGAACAATAACAGCTTTAGTGTCGGGCTAGCGATGAATAGTGATTACATATTCATTGGTGCTCGCCATGAAGAAAGAGGAGCTTTCCGATCAGGAGCGGTTTACCAGTTTTCCTACCCCTCCTTAAGTTTTGTTAGAGATTTTGGAAGCCCAAGTATTTGGTCAACCGGCCGGTTTGGAACTCGGATCGCAGCCAACGAGGAGGTCCTCGTGGTGGGATCGCATGGCGACGACACGGTAGCTACGGAAGCCGGTGCAGCCTACCTTTTTGACCCGGACACTGGAGTACTCCAGAAGACGATTCACAGCCCAAACCCCATTCGAGGCGGAGCATTCGGAGGGGCCTTGGAAATGGCTGGTGATACGATTCTGATTAGCGCCACTGCGGAATCGGTCAATGGGATCACTGGCGGTGTGGTTTATCAGTTCGACCTCCAAACAGGAGATCTCATCCAAACACTGTTGAATCCCGACCCTCACCAGGGTGACGCGTTCGGCTGGGCGATGGACTACAAGGCAGGCCGTCTTCTAGTTGGCGCTCGAAGGGATGACATCAGTGGAACGGACAATGGCGCCGCCTATTTGATGGACTTGGAAACTGGGGAGGTTCTCCGCCAATTCCATTTACCGAACACCAACCAAACCACAGCGGATTTCGGAGTGGCGGTAGCCCTGTATGGGGATCGTGCTTTGATCGCGGCTCATAGAGATGACACGTTTGGAGCCGACGCAGGAGCGGTTTATATCTTCGACACCGAAACAGGGAACCTCCTGAGGACTTTAAGAAACCCCGAAACGAATCGGAATAACAGTTCATTCGGATCTCGAGTCGAAGTAGTGGGACGAAACGTGGTGGTTGGCTCGACACCCGCCTCGAATTCCGGAGGCGCGTATATGTTTGACATCGCGTCCGGTGATCTCGTTCATACATTCGTCAACCCAAGTCCGGGGAGCCGAGACTATTTTGGAGCGTCTGTCAGAGAATTCAAAAACCGAATCCTCATCGGCGCCTGGGGGCAAGACACCGCATATCTTTTTGAACCGAACCTACCGCCCGCTTTTGTTCAGCGGATTCCTGCTGGTGGAGGTGCGGTCTTTGACTATGAGTCGCTTTCAGCGGCACTCGCTGAAGCCGAGGACGGGGACCTATTCGAGATGACCGGATTCGAGTTGGTCGACAGCTCGATTCCGGTGACAGTGCCGAACGTTTCTATCGTAAATACAGGTAGTGAACCGGCGGGATTGGTGCAAGGTTTCGATCTAGCGGATGGAGACCCGCTGCTCGTTATCCAACCTACAGCCCAGAGCGTGACCATCAACGGGATCTCATTTTTGGGAACTGGTATTACTGAGGTTGTCGACGATTCATTGACAACGGGCGCGTCCGGGCTATTGAACCGCGGGGTGGGTTTAACCCTGGAGGGTTGCCGGTTTGCAGATCTTGGATCGGGGTCTTTCCTCGGTGGAGGAGCGGTGATTAATGGGTCCGAGGAGGAGACTGATGCCCCTTCTTTGGTCCTTGAGGATTGCCTGTTGGAACGGAACAGCAATGCTCTTCGAGTCAATGGAGGATTCGCCCAAGTCGTGAACAGTCAGTTTCATGACACTTTTTTCGCCGATCTATTATCCACTTCAACCCAGAGTAAGGGGCAGACAGGCGCCGCGACAGCGACAGTCCAAATCATGGATTCCACATTCACCACTCCCTCTGACGGTGTCGACCCTCCCTCTTATCGTGTCTATTCGGCGGGAACCCCATCAGACTTTGCCATCACCGGTTGCGTTATCGGTTCGGCAAAAGAGTCCAACGTTTTATTTGGTGATGGGAACTTGAACCTCTCGTATAGCGCGGTCTTCAATCACACCGACAACAATCGGGATGTTCTGACCCTCGGATCTCAGTATCAGGGTCAACTCGCCGGGATTCCGACCTACGCGACTATTGACCACTGCGACCTCTTCAATCATGGAACCTTGGGTTCACCCTCTCCCATCGGAGATGGCTTGGGGGCGATTGTTCATGCTGGTGAGATTCCCAATGCAAGCGGCTTACCGATCGCACCCGCGATAGTCCGAATTACCAACACGATCTTGGCGGGGAATGACGCTCCAGGTGCGGATAAGATTGGTATTGTCTTCAACCTCATTCAAAATGGGAGTTCACAGGCTTCCTTATCCAAGATGATTGTTGAGCACACATTGATCGCGCGAAAAGGATCGCACGCTCTCGACACCTCCATCGCGGGGAGCGAGGTGCTCACAGGGGTGATGAGTTTCAAGTCTCCCCTTTATCAATCGCCTTCCCCGGTTCAGGAAGAAACTAACTTCGGTTTCAAGTATGCCCGAAATTCGAAGGCGGCGACCCTTGGAGCGAATGAAACATACATCGGATCGGCAGGCCCCGGCGATTGGCTGGGCACGACACTTTCGATCCCTTCGGGAATGGATTTCGATCTCAGAGATGGAACGGTCGAAATCCCTGTTTCGATTGAAAGCGCTTCTGGAGTGGCTGGAATTGATGTCACGGTCCTCTTTGACGATGACATGTTTGCCGCCGAGAGCCCCCAAGAGGGACCCAGTTTCGCGTCAGCGATTTTCGCCTCCGAAATTAGGCCTGGAGAAGTCCAGGTTTCGATGCTTCCCGATACCGTATCGGCCACTGATGAGGAAGCGATCTTATTCAATCTTCGCCTCACGCCATTAGCAGAGGTAGAAGACTCACCTCTCGTCTTTTCGAACCCTCAAATCAGCACCCAGGATTTCGAACCTTTTGAGGTTGAACTGGTCGATGGAGATGTAACCGTTACTGTCGAGTTTATCGCGGGTGATGCCGACCTGTCCGGTCGGGTCGACATTCTCGATGTGGTCGCGGTGCTGCGACAGATTGTGGGTTCTCAAGTTCTTCACCCGGCTGGTTTCGATGCCGCCGATCTGTCAAACCCAGACGGAATCGATATCAGGGACGCCATCGCGCTCTTCGCCATCGTTATTGACGGAGGGACTGGTGAGTGAAGTGGCCGGCTAAACCCTTGCAGCACATCGGGGTGTCTTTTGAATCCAAGCCAGGGACGCGATCGGTCGATCGATCGATCCTCGGTCTCGTCCGGATCTTGGTTTTTTTTCCGTGCATGGTTTGGGTCCTCTCTGCGCCAGGGCGTGGAGAGGGTCCGGCCATCCTCGACATCAGAAGCGGCGCCGCTCCCGCCGGGGCGGAAAACAGAGTCCTAGAAATAACACTGACTGGGGCGGTTGGGATCGATTCGATTGAGTTCAGTCTCTTCTTCGATCCCGAAATCGTTCTTGATCCTCGAATCCTCCGAGGGACGGACACCCTTGGTTGGATCTTTCAGAATCTTGTTGTCGAACATCCCGATTACCAGGAAGTTCGAGTCACGGCTTCTACTTCGATCAGTCCCATTGAAGAGGAACAATCCGAAATGGCCCTCTTTATATTTGATGTCTTTCCTCTTGCGATAAAGGGGAAATCTTCGCCCCTCATTTTGGATAATGTCAATGTTCCGAATGGGTTTGAGGTCCATGCGGATTTAGGAACCCTTGTGGTAGGCGACCAAGAGCCGTCCGAGGTGGATCGGGAGTTGGAAATCGAATTTTCGGAATCATTGGTGTTACCCGGCGATCGCATAGAATTATTGGTGTATACCTCCCATGTCCCGCTCCTCACACATCTACAGATTTTTCTGGACTATCCTGAATCTTTTCTCGAACCTGTGGGGGACATTGGGGGCGTACTGGTCGAGGATCTGAATTGGGAAGGTTTCTTCACGACGAGTCGGTCGATTCTGGTCACTACTTTTCAATCCGGCGATTCCGAAACAGTTCCCTTGGGACGACACCTCCTGGCCCGGGTTCCCGTTGAGATCGGCGAAAACTGGGAGTCTTCCAATGGCAAAGTGACAATTGATGTTACTGATGTCATCGCGCTAGGGGATTCCACAATCTCCAATCGTTTCTATAATATTGTGAGAAAGGGTGCGGAACTCAGTCGGCCCGCACCCGATTTCAATGGAGATCAAACCTTGGATCGATTGGATTTACTTGATTTTTCCAGGAACTGGAGGGGTCTTCTCCCAACCCCATGACAAAGGCCCGATCCTCTCCCCCAAGATCGTATGTGCTGGGAATCGGGGTGGCGGTCCCGTTGATCATTGTATGTATTGCTCTTTTTTACCAATGGCCCGATCCAGGATGGGAGGATCAAGCGGTAAGTCCCGGGCCAACTGTTCCCAAAGATTCTTCCATTTCCGCTCCCGAAATCGAAGAGGCGGAGCCCTTCTCACTGACAGACCCCACTTCCAAATTGTTGTCCCGCGACGGTGTGAATGTTGCCGATTCCACGGAATCCCCATCGGCCACTCTGGTGGAGGTACCCCCGAATGCATACCCTCGCGGCGAAGATTCCGCCTCGGATGAATCACCGGAAACCTCTCCCGTCATTCATCTCACCCAACATCCTGTTTTATCCGGAGGGCGAGTTGAGCCGATCCTGACGGTTCAGGGGCCAGCTCATGTCACAGCACTGGATTTCACAATCGCATACCCAGGAGAGCGAGTCACCCTTGGATCCCTTCAACCCGTTCTGAAATTTCCGGTCATGAGGATTTCGTCTCAACCTCAGTTCGGGAAACAGGCGGTTCACCTCTCATTCAGCGAGGCGGTCGATATCCATCGTCCAACAGGTATTATGAGTTTCAGGGTCAACGTCTCTCGACAAACACCAATGGGTGCGGTTATCCCCCTCTCTTTTCTCTCTGCCAAAGCAACAACCTCCGACGGGGAGGAAATTGAAATGCGGACTGAGGATGGATTGATTCAGGTGGTCGCGGATATCCATTCACCGTTTGACCCAAAGGGAATCCCGACTCCGACCAAAAATCCGACCGCATCCGATACCGGAGCCTTAACAGTGGCCACTCCCGACCATGAACCTCCATCTCCGACCCCTCATGAAGCTCCCACACCCCTAAGAGGGAGAGATCTTTATGTTTACCCGACTCAAGCCTACTCCGGTGCAACTATCCAAGTCCCTGTTGTTGTAAGCGACGCGGCGATGTTGCAGGGAATCCAATTTCGTATCTCTTACGATTCCAGCCTCCTCCAATTCAAAAAGGCCTCGGCCAGCGAAGTGTTTCCTGGTTTCTATACCTTCGCAAACCCTGCCACTGGGGGTGGGATCATCGCCATGGCGGGCCCCGATCCCTCTCCGATGATAGGCGAGGCGGCCATTTGTCTTCTACTGTTCGAGGTTTCCCCCGAAGTTTCTCCCGGAACGCAGATTCCTATCGAACTGTCTCAGGTCGTCTTGGCATCGTCGGAAGGAGAAGTTCCGGTCCAAACCTACCCAGGGTTTCTGTCGATTGTAGAAATGGGAACGGTTGAGAACACCACGACCGATCAGAAATCCAAACGAGGGACCACCGATCCGAATCACAGCCGCCAGCTATATCCCGGAGGTCTGCTTAAAACGGACAGAGAGTCGACACGGGGTGTGAACACGAGGCCTGGAATCAGGAAACCTCGGAAAGGGGCACAGGGGTTTTCCATTCACGACCTCAATTTCGACCGGGAAGTGAATGCACACGATCTCCTTTTATTGGTCCAATTCCTCCGGAATCAGTAACCGCCCCAAGTCCGTTAAGATTCACCCTCATCTTGTCGTCATGCCGATAGCTTCAGATTGCGTATGAATGAAAAGAAATAGAGTCTCAAACTTCCCCCGAATCTTGGGTTGATCTCCATGATGTATGGACGATTGTCCTGAATCTTATAATCGATGCAACACAAACCCTCGAATCCGATCGCATTCAAGATCGATGTAAAGAGTTCGGTGAACGGGCAGGGAATGATCCTCTGTTCGACTGGTAGATGCTTCCCTTTGACCAGCAGAGTATCCCCTAACCGGTACTCAAAACTGAGTGAGCGGACAATCCGTCCGTCCATAAAGAGCACATGCGATGCGAATTCTATACTTCCCGGGATGATCTCCTGGGTAAAATAATCCTCTCGCGACAAACCTCTGAGGACTTCTTCCTCCTGCAACTTATCCAGAATGAATGTGGAGTTTTTCCCGGTATCGTCAACTCTTCGTTTGAGTATGTAGGGATATCCGAAATCTTCGTCGGTTCTCGGAATCACTTCGGCATATCCGTTCTCTCTGAGAAACCCGTTGAACAATATTTTGTCATCGCACAAGCGAACGCATTGATCCGAGGGTATTGGAATTGGATTGCTATCAATGAGTGGTCGGTGCTCGTTTAAGCGGTCGATATCTGCGATGGTGAGGGGGACAATGAGATCATACTTCTCAATCGTGTCGCGAGTGAATTGGCCGAATGATATGGAATGGCGAGTCTTACGAAATCCTTTTTCAATCAGGGGTTTGGCTCCCTCCTCGTCGGAAAAGAGAATTCTCAAACTCCTCCGATCCATGATTCGGGACAGGAGGATTTCTAACGCAATATAGTGAATCTTCCGGAACTGAGTCCATGTCTTGTCCAAGCGTTGATAGAGCCGGGGGGTCATGAATCTAGTTTACACCCACCCATGAAAAACATTCCATTCCCCCCACGGGGAGCGGAGAATCGTTCTTGGATAACTACGCTATGCTTTTTCCCACTCTTCAGGAAGAAGTTTCGTTCTTCAACATGCGATTCTCTTCTTCCAAGTCCCAGATCTTCTGTTTGAGAGATCTCACGATTTCCACTACTTGCTGTTCCGTGTAACGGGGAGTGATGTGTGAGGGACAGTTAGCGTCCCAGGCTTTTACATGGATCCTGATCACTCGCTCAGGGCGTGCCTCATAATGTGGATCCGAAAGGATGCGAAGAAGTTCGGGATCGTCATGGATGACTTCCGCATCGCCCCAGATCTTGACCCGTTTCCGATTTGGATAATCGACAAGGAAGAGAATTGCCTTTGGGTTGTCTCGCAGGTTTCCGAACGATACGAACTGTTTGTTTCCAGGAAAATCGGCGAATGCCAAAGTGGATTCATCGAGGACCTTCAGGAAACCAGGCGGCCCACCCCGGTGCTGGATATAGGGTTGACCCTCTAGGTTTGCGGTCCCGAAGTAGAACGAATCGCGCTGTCCGATAAATTGGGTGAGATCTTCATTGATCAGATGTTCGAACCCCCCACGTTCTTCTCGCTTGGCATACTTATCCCGCGAACCAAGGCGTTCCTGGATCTCTTTCACCGTGGGCGTGAACACGATATCGCTGGTCGGGGAAGAAGACATTGGAGGTTATCCTTTCTTTCAGGTCGGGATTATAAACTGATTGGTTCGGAAATAGTGACGGGGGCGATAGTAATAGGTATAACGAAGACCATGCGTTCTCGGGTGCCAAGTGACCCGATCACCTACAGAGATCTTGACAAGTTTTCGCTCAATCATTTGGAAAAATAGCCGAAAATCCTAACAACCCAAGGTAGATTCGTTCGAGGTTCTCCTCTTATGACAGGGGGAAAAAGGATTTTCCCCCTCCCTCGAAGGATTTCGGTTAGAATGGGGCGAACCCACCCGAAAGAAGATGATGAAGACCGGTGAAGGAAGGCGCTCCAACACTCTTTTCTCGATTCAAGAAGACTTTTTCTTCGGGCGACCGTTTAGGCGACCGCTTGTGCCGTGAGGGGGTCATTACCCAAAAAGATCTGCAAGCGGCTTTGAAGCTCCAATCCGAAAATGGATTCCGGTTGGGAACCAATCTCATTGAGATGGGTGCTCTTGATGAGCGGACTCTGGCCGACTTTCTTTCGGACCAGTATCGGATTCCATGCGTTCTGGTGAATTCACGTGCCATCGAAGACTCCGCTATCGGGCTGATCTCCCCGGACTTCATGAAAAAGATTCAAGCCATCCCAGTATCCGCGACAGACAAGACCCTGACACTCGCGATGGTCGATCCGACTGACGATGCAACGATCGATGAAATCGAGGGCCGTCTCCGACTCAAGGTCAATCCGGTCATTACCCCGCAATCCGCTTTTCTCAAGACACTTTCGGAACAATCCTC